>JAAYQW010000053.1 GCA_012519115.1 Spirochaetales bacterium | reverse complement strand
TCGACCGCTACGATGTGATCTTCTGCGATCCGCCGACCTACTCCAACTCGAAAGACCGGGCGCCCTTTGAAGTCCAGAAGGATCATCGTTCCCTGATCAAAGCGTGCATGATGCACCTCGATCCGGGAGGACTGCTCATCTTCAGCTGCAATTACCGATCGTTCAAGATGGATGAAGAGGTGTATGATGAATTCGACGTCGAAGAAATCACACCACAGACGATCGGAAAGGATTTCAGCCGCGATCCGAAGATCCACCATGTGTTTCTCATCCGGGAGCGGGCAACAGTGGTAATGCAGGCACAAAGACCAAGAAGAGCGATCCGACGAAAACCGATTGATTGACAGAGCAAAAAAAGGACCCTCGAAAGGGCCCCTTTGCATAATCAAAGCATCACTTAGAAGATATATCCAAGCACCAAGGCGGCATCGACGAACTGGTGCCCGCCGCTTGCGAACTTGTCCAAGTCGATGCCATACTTTCCGCTGATTCCGAGGGTGAAGTGGTCGGTCAGGCGGTAGGAAAGCGCCGTCTTGGCGAACACTCCGTAACGGTAGGCCGCAGTGCTGCCATCGATGAACGTATTATCAAGACTATAGGTGAAGAATCCACCGACACCCAGACCGAGGGCCATGCGGCCGCCTTCGACGTTCAACATCATGGCGGGACTGACGGTGAATGAGTGTTCCAGACTCGTGAAGAAATCAGAGAGAGCGCTGAAGTCCATCTTGACGAGCTTGCTGAGGGTGGTTCTGTAGGTCGTTCCCTTGAGGTACGGAGTATAGTCGAGATCAAGATCGACACCAAGCCCGAACACTTTGGCGAAGGAGAGGATGTTGTGGAACTCCAATGCCACGCCGCCCCACAGGTTATGCCTGTCATAGCTGGTGTTGAAGCGGGTACGCTGGAGATTGTACCCCAGATTGATTCCCAGCTTCGTGTAGAAGCGGCTCGGCTGCGGTGCTTTCGGGGCTTTGGGAGGAGCGACCGGTTCAGCTTTCTTGATCTCTTCCACCGGTGCTGCTGCTGCCGGCGGAGGTGCTGCCGGCGCAGACGCGGCAGGTTTGGGTGCGGCGGTCTCCTTGACGACTTGAGGCTCCGGTGCGACAACCAACGCCTCGGCTACCGATCGGGTGCTCTCGCTAAAGTTGATCCCATCATACGACTGCTGCAAAAAGAGAATATGGTCGACGGTTCCATCCAATCCTCGTTCTGTGTAGCTCGTGACGGTTGAATCGACGGTGATCCAGCCTTCAGGATCCTCTGAATCTATTTGGAATCGGAAGGTCGTGACTTCCGGGTCTTCCAACAGCCATTCCCACGTAACCGCAACGGGGACAGCAAACAGAATGGCGGGGAGTAGGATCAATACTGCCAACAACGCTGTGAATTTCAACTTCATGGTTTATAACTCCTATCTATGATCTACGACGGGCTACACGCTTCAATCGTAGTTCAGTACTATAATAATACACGTAGCTTATTAATATAACAAGTAAATAGGCGAAATGGATACAGAATAGGAGAATTTTACGAGATGGGCGACTCAATCAAAACGCTGGCGGTGTTTTGCGGATCGTCAAGCGGAAACAACCCGTTATACACCGAGGCCGCGGGGGCGATCGCTGAAACGATGGCCGATAACAACATCGCGCTCGTATATGGCGGTGGTAATCGAGGGTTGATGGGCATCGTGGCCGAAACGGTTCATCGTCGAGGAGGCTATGTGATCGGGGTCATTCCACAATTGCTCAACCGACCGGACGTGGTGATGCGCAAAGTCGAGAACGAACTCATCGTCGCTCGTGACATGCATGAGCGGAAAGCTTTGATGTATGAGCGCAGCGACGGATTCGTCGCCCTGCCCGGCGGAATAGGAACGTTTGAGGAGATTCTTGAGGTATATACGTGGCTCCAGCTCGGTTATCACAAAAAACCGGTAGCGGTATTGAATACCGGCGGTTTCTTTGACCATCTGATCGATCTGCTCGCCCATGCCAATGGCGAAGGATTCATCAAGGATGATATCCTGAATTCGCTGATCGTCGCCGATGACATTCCCTCCCTCTTTGAACAGCTTGATCGGTGGGACGTTCAGCTTGGAGATAAGCTTTCATCATGAAGATCAACCGTTACGTCATCATCGAATACTTCAACGTGATCGTAGGTTCATACCTCACCGCGCTGGGCATCGCCCTGTTCAGCGCACCAAGCAAGATCGTGAACGGCGGAGTCAGCGGAATCGCCATCATCGTCCACCACAGCTTCGGATGGGATACCGGCTTTTCCATTCTGCTCTTTTCGATCCCTCTGTTTCTGCTCGGCTTTTTCGTCTTCGGCAAACGCTATGCGTTGAAAAGTCTGGCGGGAACGATCCTCTTGAGCGCGTTCACCACGATGAACAATATGATCTTCGGATATGAGGGGGTCTTGGATCCATCGAATGTATTGTCCGTTCTCTTAAGCGCGCTAAGCGCCGGAGCTCTGATGGGCTTGGGCCTTGGAATGGTGGTTCGCAGCGGATCGAACACCGGTGGAACGGATATTCTGGCCCAAGTGGTGGCCCGCTACACTCCCCTTTCGATGGGAACATCCTTTCTCATCGTCGACGGCCTGATCATCCTCATCGGGGCTCTGATCTTCGGTCTTGAGATGGCGCTCTATGCCCTGATCACCGTCTTCATCACCAGCGTGGCGATCGACAAGGTGGTCCTTGCCTTTGGACGACGTTCAGCCAAGACGGTGTTTATCATTTCAACGGAGCTGGAGGCGATCAAAGATGCCATTCTGACTGAGCTCGGTCATGGCGGTACGATTCTTTCCGGCATCGGAATGTATACCCGGACCGACCGTCCGGTGATCATGACCGTCGTGGCGAACACGAAGCTCGCCGCCCTGACGCACATCGTCCACCGTTACGATAAAAACGCCTTCATGGTTGTCCAAGAGGCGTTCAATGTGCTTGGCGAAGGGTTTACACCGATCGAGGAGGGAGCATGGAGTTCCCACCTCGATCTTACTCAGCAACAGAGCCCTTAATTGCTCCAGAGCTGCTCGGGATAGAGTCCCGCTTCCGTCTTTTTGGCAAGCTGGATTTTAACGTTTTCCCGGTCTTCGGCGTAGGTCATCCCGAACCAGTGCTCGTCAGTGGTGTAGAACCGGACTTTTCCATCACCCTTGGAAACGAGGTTTCCCACTCCGTTGGGAAGGTAGCATTCATCCTTTTCGCTGGTGATGTGCTCTTCGATGAAGGCGTGCCAGTAGCGTTCGAAGGAGTCGAATGCACTGTGAGCGAACCCGAAGAAGTTCATCGAAACCCATTCCTTTCCGGTAAGCGGAAGGTTTCCGCTCTCGCGGAAGCTCATCAGGGAGTCGCCTTCATACCCGATCTTCGTGTGCTCGACCATGCTCTTGAGGTATCCGCCCTCTTCGGAGCAGATTGCACGACTGACCGTTCCGATCCGACTGGTGGTGTTTTGAAGGACGTAGCCGACCATCGCATGTTCTTTTGCGTCGGGACCGAGGCTGGCTAAATGGTTATACAGAGTCACGTAGGGAGTTTTTCCGTAGTAATCGTCCGCATTGATCACCGCAAAGCTCCCGGTAATCTCCTCACGGGCGCACAGGACCGCGTGAATCGTTCCCCACGGCTTGATTCGTCCCGCCGAAAGCTCGAGCTGCTCCTCATTGAGCAGGGAGTCCTGGTGTTGGAACACGTAGGTAGCGTCCATATTTCTGGCTACCCGATCGAAGAGGTGGTGGCGAAACTCTTTTTCAATGGACTTTCGGACAACAAAAACGACTTTTTCAAACCCGGCCTCTTTAGCGTCATAGATTCCATAATCCAGGAGAGTCTGCCCATAAGCGCCGACACTATCGATCTGCTTGATGCCGCCATAGCGGCTACCCATCCCAGCAGCCAAAATCAGAAGCGTTGGTTTCATCGTCTTTCTCCTTTGCAACCAAATCGCGCTCATTCTACCCTCTCCGCTTAAAAAGAGTCAAATCCTTCACCCAAGGAAAATCATCTGGTACTGAAAGCCAAAGTGGAGTATCCTCTCTTCATGAACAATCATGAACGCTTTACCAATGCTTTGGAATTTTGCGCACTCAGCCCAACGTGCCGAACCTGTCCCTACTCGCTATATACCCGCTTCCATCAGGATGCTTCCGACAAGCCGTGCTTTACGTCCAAAGAGAATCTGGAAGCGCTGGAGCGATGGCTGCACAGTGAACATGAAGATGATCATCTCGCCGACGAACTTCACTCCGGTGATCAAAAATGGCTTCAGGATCTGCTGAAACTCCAATTCAACGACGATGAGGATGAGTTCGACTTCTAGTCGGTGACCACGGTGAACTGGATCGCTGCGCTATAGGTTCCGGTTGCAAAGCGGTTGGGATCGAAATTGTCGATTTTAGCATAGATCTCACCGCTTTCCTGAACCCCAATCTCACCGGGACTGCGCGAACCTACGGACCTGGAGACGATCGTTGTGCCTTCGACATTGCCACGCACTTCGTTGTATGGGGCAAAGCCCGCGGTAAACGGGATCTCCGTTTCAAGATTCGGAGCGTGGGGAGTCCCGGGAGCCAAAGAGAGCTTGAACCGTGTCCCCGACCCATCCTCTCCGGGACGAATTTCAATCTTGAACCGGGCATTTCCGACATTTGAAAAGATTTGATACCGACCGACGGGAACGACGCTTCCCCGCGCTTCCGTCAAATTGACGTTTTCAGCCTCGGTGGAGACCTCAATACGGAAGTACTGATCTTCGGGCATCCGCCCCTGAAGTGTGATTTGGCTGATTACCGGGCTGTTTGCCGACAAAGCCCCGAGAACGATCACGGTGAGAATCATTACCCCGACAAGTCGTTTCATTTGCTGTATCAAACCTCTCTCCATCTCCAGTTCTCCAGCCTCAGTGTACAAAGCCGGACTACCGATGTCAAGAGTCTTAAAGATTAATCAAGATATTTTATTCGACAAAAATAGAAATATACCATAATTCCTTAATAGTTAAATATTTATACTATTCATCCTTCTGACATAGGGCTTCTGTTTTTTCGGAATCAGCATCCCCAACCATGCTTATACGCCATGAAAAGCCGATACGATATGACATGATGACGAAAATCGGATGGATTCCGCATTGGACTGGACGATTCTCCGCCGTCCGGAATCGGATGCCCATCTATCCGCTCTGCGCTCAATGCACGTAAAAGGGTTGAACATCACCCCGTAGATTCGCTAGTATACGGCTAGCGTTTGCCGAGTCCGTAGCTCAGTTGGATAGAGCGTCTCCCTCCGGAGGAGAAGGCCGTGCGTTCGAATCGCGTCGGACTCAAAGCAGGGAGACTGGCCTTTCAGTCTCCTTTTTTGTGGGCGTATACTTTTTCCGTATGATTCGGTATCCTTGAACAATGAGTATTCGGGTCCTCTTTTTAGGAGAAATCGTCGGAAAGGCGGGAGTTCAGGTTGTTCGCCAAAACCTCAAAGCGCTCCGAGAAGAGCAAGCGATTGATTTGGTGATTGCAAACGGTGAAGGAGCTACCGGAGGGTTCGGCCTCGGCAAAGCCCATTCGATGCAGTTGCTGAAAAGCGGTATCGATGTGCTTACCGGAGGTGAAAAAATTTATTATAAGCTTGACATGGTCGAGTTCATCGATAAGAATCCCTCGATCCTTCGACCGGCGAACTTTCCCCAGCAGAACCCGGGTCGAGGAGTCCGGTATCTGAATGTAGGCGAAATCAAGGTCTGTGTCATCAACATCCTAGGCAACGCCGATTTTCCCCGAACCCATTTGACCAATGCGTTCCCGCTGGCCGAATACCTCGTGACGAAAGCCCTTGAAGAGGGGGCAATTCCCCTTGTGCAATTTCATGCTTCCCCCACTGCCGAGAAGCAGGCGATGGGGTTTCATCTGGCGGGCAAGGCGGCAGCGGTCATCGGAACCCATTCCAAGGTACTTACTTCCGATGAGCAGATCCTCGACGGGGGAACCGCCTTCATCAGCGATAACGGACGCTGTGGAAGCCAGATGAGCGTCGGGGGATTCGAACCGGAAGCCGAGATTGAAAAACAGATCACCCAGCTGCCGGTTCGTAGCAAAGAGTACTGGGAAGACACTGCTCTGGTTGGAGTGATCGTCGAGATCGACGAGACCGGCAAGGCGACGGCGATCGAGCCGATCCGGTCTTCCCTGAAGGAGGAGTAACCGTGTTGGAAGTGGTTACCGTTCATGATATACGTTCAAAAGATCGAATCCAAGTCTCCTGTTCTTCAGCATCATGCAAAGGATGCAAAGGCGGTCTTTTCTGCAATACGAAGAAGCGGATGTTCGATGTCTCGAACATCGATGGTCTGGCTCTCGAGAAAGGGGATCGAGTGGAGATTCATCTGGATACCGGCCGGACGATCGGCGGAACGCTGCTTACCCTTATCGCTCCGCTTCTGCTCTTTCCGATCGGCTACTACGTCGCCAAGAGCTTTGGCGTCGGCGAAGGAATCAGCACCCTCATTGCCCTCGGTTCGATCGCCCTCGGGTTCGTGGGAGTGTGGGTCTTTTTCAAAGTCAATGAGCACTCCTACCTTCCTACCATCAAACGGGTGATCAAGGACATTGAATAAGATTGCCCAAGTTCAGCCGGAAAGGTATACTCGAATCATGATGAAGCGAATCATTGGCATGGTTCTTGCTTCTCTCCTGCTTCTCTCCTGCGCCTTGGAACCGACGATTCAAGGCCCGGTCGATTCAAGCAGGAAAGATGCGGACCTCACTCTTTATGACGCGACGTACACCTTCGGCATGTCGAACGGTGGACCTCTTGCCGTTACCGCCAAGATGCTCGCATTTCATGAAGAAGAGGAAGAAGCGGTGATGGAAAGCATCACATTTGTCGGCTACGAAGAGGACGGGCATCCCTTTTTTCAAGGCTCCGCTCGACACGCGATCATCAACACGACCACCTACGACGCCACGCTTTCCAAAGACGTCTCTCTCCACCACCTTGACGAGGAGATTCAAGTCTTCAGTGATGAGCTTTCCTGGTCCGAGAAAAACCAGATCCTGTCCTCCCCCGATCATGTCGCATCAACGATCGTCATCGATGGGGACATCACCTTTCGGGGAAAAGGGTTGTCGATCGATTTCACCACCCTTGCCGTCACCTTTGAGAAAGTTCTTGAAGGGAGGGTGAGCCGATGAAACGACCCTTTCTCCTCATCCTTCTTATCCTGTTCATCCTTTCTTCGGCAAGCGGAGACGATATCACGTTCGAAGGAGGAAACACATCGATCCGGACGCAAGCGGGGCGGCAAATGATCACCCTGAGCCAAGGCGCTCATATCCAAAGCGGATCGATCATCCTCAAGGCGGACACGATCACCCTTTATGGCGATGGGTTCCGGTATGTCTCCTGCCTGGGAGGCCTTTCGCTTGTTGACGAAGAGCGAAACCTGAAGCTGAAAGCGAACCGCCTCTTGTATGACCGTGAAACGGAGGAAATCCTCATTGAGGGATATGTCGAGCTGGACGATCCGGTCAACGAACTGATCGCCCGGGGGTTCGGCCTCGAATACATGATCGGTGAACAGAAGATCACGCTGAATGCGGAAGTCACACTGGAAAAACACACTTCGAGCGGAGCGATGGTCTGCAAAGCGGATGTGATGGACTTCGATCGAAATGCGATGAGCCTGCTTCTCAGCGGTCGAGCGTCCGTCGACTGGGCGGGCGATCGCTATGAGGCGCAGCAGATCGTCATCGACCTCGAGCGGGAAGAGATCACCGCCGAAGGCTCGATCCGAGGAGTAATCCATGGTTAACTCCCTCATCGTCTCCAATCTTTCCAAACGATACGGTCGCCGGCTGGTCGTGAACGACCTCTCCTTTTCGATGCGCGCCGGAGAAATCGTCGGCCTTCTCGGTCCCAACGGGGCCGGAAAGACCACCACGTTCTATATGATCGTGGGGTTCCTCAAAGCCCGAAAGGGATCTATCATCCTCAATGGGGAGGATGTGACGGAGCTACCGATGCACGAGCGTTCCAAAAAAGGACTTTCCTACCTTCCTCAGGAACCGTCGATTTTCCGCAAACTCTCGGTACGGGACAATATCCTCCTTGTCGCTCAAAGTCGGAACGACCTGACTCGCCATGAAAAACACCGCCTTGTCGATGAACTGGTCGAAGAGTTCGGACTTACGGCCGTGGTCAGCCAGAAAGGATATACCCTCAGCGGCGGCGAGCGGCGCCGCTGTGAGATTGCCCGCGCGCTCGCTGCGAGTCCGGCGTTTCTGCTCCTTGACGAGCCGTTCGCCGGAATCGACCCCAAGGCGGTATATGAGATCAAGCTCCTGATCAAAAAGCTTGCGAACCAGGGAATCGGCATTCTCTTAACTGATCACAACGTCCGAGATACCCTCGCCGTCACCACTAACGCCCATATCATCAATGATGGTTCAATCCTCGTTTCAGGTACGAAAAACGAGCTGCTCGCCCATGAGCTGGCCCGGAAGATCTACTTTGGCGAGGAGTTTGAGGGAGAACTGTGATGGCGTTGACTCCTTCATTGACCGTAACCCAGAAACAGCAGCTCAAGCTGACTCCTCAACTGATTCAATCCTTTGAGCTGATGACGCTTCCCCTGGCGGAACTTCAGCAGCGAATCAAGGAAGAGATCGCGACGAACCCGGCCTTGGAAATTCCTTCCACCCGCGAGCTCTCCTATGAAACGGTTGCCGACAGGAAGGCGGCGAGCGAGCTCCGTCGGGTCGACGATTCCTACGGCGATACGACTACGTTCGGTTACGATGATGAAGCGACCGAGCGGGTGCACCGAGTCCTCGAACGAGTGCTCACCGCCGAAAAGACGTTGGCCGAGCACCTCGTCGACCAGCTGCGTCTTGAGCGCTTGAGCGAGGAGGAGATGGAGATCGGCCTGAGAATCATCACCAATCTCGATTCCAACGGATTCTTCATCTATGACCCGGGGCTCTTCATCGACGAAGAGGAGACGGAACCCTATGAAAAGGTGCTGAGCATCCTCCATACCTTCGATCCGGTCGGCATCGCCGTCCCCTCCTGGCGAGAGTCGCTGATCGTCCAGGCGGCCTATCAAGGTCTCGAAGAGGAAAGGCTGAAGCAGTTCACCGCGCTCGTGATGAACAATCTGGAATTGATGCGAGCCAACAAGACGGAGCAGGTGGCGAAGAACCTTGGAATCACTGAAGAGGAGCTGGATGAGCTCTATGCGTTTCTCAAGACGTTGACGCCCTTCCCCGGTCAAGGGTTCGCTTCCGGTCCTCAGCACTACGTCATCCCCGACCTTTCGATCCGGGTCGAGGATGGAGCTTTGGAATTGCGGATGAATGAAGAGGCCCTGCCGGACATTCGAATCAACCCCGAGTTCGAAGCGCTTTCTTCGGATCCGGATGCCAAGGCGTATATCCAGGAGCAGGTCAAAAAGGCGAATGACATCATCTTCCAGCTGGAAGTTCGGAATAAAACCCTCTATAAAGTAGCGTTGGTATTATTGCGCGAACAACGGGAGTTCTTCATTCTCGGCCCTCAGTATATCAAGCCGCTGACGCAAAAGGCGGTCGCCGCCGAGATCGGGGTTCATGAAACGACGGTGAGCCGGATCGCTACCGCCAAGTGGATCGATACCGACTTCGGGATCATCCCCCTTAAACGCCTCTTTTCCAGCGCGATAGGCGATCTCTCCAAGGAAGCGGTCAAAGAGACGATTCGCCAGATTCTTGAAGAGCAGGAGGGACAGAAAGCGCTCAGCGACCAGAAGATCGCGGATCTGCTCGCCGAACGGGGAATCAAGATCGCCCGCAGAACCGTCGCGAAGTATCGGAACGAATTACAGATCGATCCCTCGTACATACGAGGGATCGACTAACAATGCAAGGGACGCCGAAGCATCCCTTGCCCACTCTTTTCCCGGTGTATTATCCGTGATTCTTTACTTTGCTTTTCTCCTTTCGTGCGGTCGCTTCGATCTTGTCGACGAGCAGTTCGATTCCCTCGTAGAGCTCGTAACAATCGGTGCTGACCATTTTGACGGTACCCCATGAAAAGTGGATCTTTGCATCAAGATGGAATCCCTGACCTGCAGTCTCACGTGTCATTACGATATCCAAATCGTGGAGGAATCCCTCAGCAAACTGAAGCTTTTGAAGCTTTTTGTCCAAGAATTCCCGGGTCTCGTCGCTTGGATTGTACCGGATGCCTCTGACGGTTAAATTCATAAGCCCTCCTTAGTAGTCTTACTCTAAGGATACGACCTTGGAAGTCAATCGTCAATGAAAAGCGAGATGGTCAGCGCAGGGAACGCTCTAGCTTTCCTCCCGCCATCATCCCTTGCCAGGTGTTACCAACAACTGTATAGTAGTATCCGTAATGGCTGAATTTACCGTGTTCGATCTGCTTGACTTGGATATCAAGGAACGAAGCCACCTGCGCCTGAGGTGCACGGCTGGCCGTTCGGGACTGTCACGACCGATCAAGACCAGTAAAATCAGCCGCCCGGGCTTGCCCCTGAGCGGATTTTTTGAGGAATTCAGCGCCCAAGCCGTTCAGATCTTCGGTCGCGGCGAGCAGGCATACATTCGGATGCTGGAAGAAACGGATCAGATGGGCAACGTGGAGCAATTTTTCTCCTACCCCATTCCCGCATGCATTTTCACCGACCACGGCGAACCCAGCAAACAGATCATCGAGCTGGCGGAAAGCTCCTCCGTTCCCTTGTTGGTTACGGATCTTCCTTCGGGAGATTTTTCCCGAATGCTCTATCAAAACCTGGACGAGATCTTCAGCCCGACTCAAACGATTCATGGAGTCCTTGTTGAAGTCTATGGAATCGGAGTGTTGATCATCGGCGACAGCGGGGTCGGAAAAAGCGAAACCGCCTTGGAACTCATGGAGCGGGGACACCGGATCATCAGCGACGATACGGTGCGCCTGCGCAACGTCAGCGATACGTTCCTGATCGGGACGGGGGAAAATCCCGCCCTCGCCCATCATATGGAGATCCGGGGGTTGGGAATCATCAACCTCGCCAACCTCTACGGTGTCGGAGCGATTCGGGACCGCAAACAGATTCAACTGGTGATTCAGCTTGAAGACTGGGATGCGACGAAAGAATATGACCGGATCGGAACGGAGATGACGACGAGCTACCTCGGTATCTCCCTTCCTCTTGTTATCCTCCCTGTGAAACCGGGGCGAAACATTCCCATCATCATCGAAACCGCCGCCCGTAATGAACGCTTGAAGAAGCTTGGCTATTATTCCGCCAAGGAGTTTGACCAAAACGTGAAAAAGTGGCTTGAAAGCGAATCCGCCCGCAAGATTTACTACGACGCCGAGGAGGACTTTTGATGGTGCAACGCGAGCTCGTCGTCACGACCCGGGCCGGAATCCATACCCGCCCGGCCGCTACGATCGTAAATGTTGCAAATCGCTTTGAAAGCGATCTGTTTTTTGAACGAGGGACGATAAAGATCAACGGAAAATCGATCATGGGGATCATCACCCTCGGAGCGACCTATCAGACTTCCTTGACAATGATTTGTGAAGGAAAAGATGAAGAGGAGCTCGCCGATGCCATCGAAGCGCTCTTCATCAACCGGTTCGAGGAGTAAGCATATGATTCGACCACTGACCAATCGCCAACGGGATGTAGCGGCGTTCATCACCGATTTCATCAAACAAAACAGCTATCCGCCTTCCGTGAGGGAGGTCGCCGAGCATTTCCGGTTTTCGGTGAAAGCCGCCCATGACCATCTCAAAGCCCTTGAAGCGAAGAACGTGATTCGTACGACTCCCGGCGCAAGCCGATCGATTGAAATCATCGCCGAAGAGTTCCTGGAACCGGAAGAAGTGATTGAAATCCCGGTCATCGGAACGATCGCTGCCGGAAAACCCCTCTTAAGCGAAGAGAATACCGACTATATGCTGAAAGTTCCCGTAAGCATGCTCAAAGGAACTCGAGCTACCTACTTCGCCCTGAAGGTTCGCGGCGAATCGATGATTGATGAGGGAATCTTCGACGGAGATATCGCGATCATCAAGAAATCACAGAGCGCCAACAGCGGAGCGATCGTAGCGGCCACGGTGGAAGACGGAGAGGAAGGAATCACGCTGAAAGGCTATTACCCCGGTGAAGACATGATCGAACTGAGACCGGCCAACTCCTCGATGGGCCCGATCTTCACCCGTTCATGTCGAGTCCATGGGATTCTCCAACTTCTCATCAGGGATTTTTCATGAGCAGCTATCTCTTCCTCGGCCCCGAAGCCGGAGCAAAAGCGGATGAGGTGAAACGGATTAGAAGCGAGCTGACGGAGGCGTACGGCGACAGCCTTGAGTTCGAGCGCTTCTACCCGTTCGAAGGGGAACAGGGGGAACTGTTCGCTTCGCTCAGCAACGACTCGCTTTTCAGCGACCATCGCCTGATTCTGGTCAGCCAACTGGAAAGCGCCAACACGACATTCCTCAACGACTTGGCCGGATATTTGGCCAACCCGAGCCCAAGCGCAACGCTCATCCTCGCCTCCAGCGAAACCTCGATCACGAAGAAGATCACGGATCTGATTCCTAAAGAACGGATCAGAACGTTCTACGATCTCCTGGAAGGGGAAAAGTCCACGTGGATCCGAACCCATTTTCGTCGACTCGGTCTTACGATCACGTCCGATGGCGTGGAGCTGTTGATCGCCATGACGGAGGATAATACCCAGGAACTCAGGACGGTATGCAACCAGCTCGCTCTTTTTTGGCAGAACGACTCACCGACGAAGCCGATCGACGAAGAGGTGGTGCAAACGTACCTCCACCACAGCCGAGTCGAAGATGCGTTCACCCTCTTTCCCCATCTCACCGGCGGCGATCTCAGAAAAGCCCTCGCCAGCCTTCACGCCCTGCTGGGCAGTGGTGACTACCAGACCCCCATCCTGCTCATCAGCGGATTGTTGTGGCAATTCAGGCGTCTGCTCTCGGTCTCCGAAGGTTTTGAAGAAGGAAAGGAGGAATATGAGGTGTTTTCAAACGCCCACGTCCTTCTGAAACCCAGCGCCATTCGCCGTCCGAAGGATAAGACCACCTATCGCGAGGGAGCGAAGCGCTACACCTCGAAGGATATCCGCTCGATCATCATCGCTCTCGCCCAGGCCGATATCGAGGTGAAACAAAGCCGATCCGAGGAAGTCCCGCTCATTCTCGAGCGACTCATCTACCGGATCATCAATAAAAAGGGAAAAGAGCTCGCCACCGCTTCCTTTGCTACGCTTCTATAGAGAGAGTTGTCTGATCAGCCGCTGAGCCACGCCAAGCGGCAAGCTCGCCTCTTTGGCCAGATCCTCCGGCTCCTTTCTCAGGATCGCCTCAAGGCTACCGTATTGAGCCATCAGCGCTTCGCTGCGTTTTTTCCCAATTCCGTCGACGGATTGGAGCAACTGAAAGGAAGCACCCCGGGAACGGGCGGCCTGGTTGGAAGCGTGGGCGAAGCGATGGCATTCGTCACGAACCGCGATGAGGAGCCTGAGGGCTTCGTTGCCGTGGTCGAGGTGCAGATCCTCCCGTCCATCACCGAAGACAATCGTCTCCGAACCTTCGATCAACCCGATGACGGGGATATCGAAGATCCCTAGGTCATCGAGGACTTTTCGTGCCGCATTGACTTGTCCATGACCTCCGTCGATGAGCAGCAAGCCGGGGCGTTCCAACCGCTCATTAATGATTTTCTGGTACCTGCGGGCGACCGCTTCACGAATCGAGGCATAATCATCGACCCGCCCTTCGATACTTCGGATATTGTAGCGGCGATAGTTCGGTTTATCGGGGTTTCCGTTCCTGAACGAGATGAGCGATGCGACGGTGTGCCTGCCCTGAAGATGGGAGATGTCGAAACCTTCGATCAGGAGGGGCTCGCTCTCCAGACCAAGCAGGTCTTTCAAGAGATGGAGCGCTTCGGTGTTGTCTTTGTTCTTCAGCCGTTTTTCAACATCCCGCGTCGCGTTTTCCCGGGCCATCCGCAGGATGCGGTAGTGTTTCCCCTCGATCGGAAGGCTTACTTCCAAGGTGCCTCCGAAGCGCTCCAGGAAGTAGCGGCGGATTAGATCGACCTCGATCTCATGCGATACATAGAGGTATTGAGGGAGCTTCAACCCATCGGCGTAGTATTGGATGAGAAACGCCAAGAGCGTCTCCGTCTCGTCTCCGAATGTTTCAGCGCGATAGAGCGCCCGCCCGATCACCTGTCCCTCGCGCATCTGCATCAGGCTGATGGTACAGAGCGGACCACGCATCTCGATCGCGGCGTAGTCGCGATTCTCTTCGCTGAACTCTTGGACCTGCTGGTCCGTTGAAATCATCTTCACCGTTTCCGCCTGATCGCGCTTCGTCGCCGCTTCTTCGAATCGGAGCTCCTTGCTTGCCTTGTTCATCTCCTCATGAAGCTGATTGATCAGCCCGTCGACCTTTCCCTCCAAAAGGTTTCGGACCGTCGTGATGTATCTACCATACTCCTCCTCGCCGATCAAGCCGGAACACGGACCACTGCAAAGTTTGATGTGGTAGTACAAGCAGGGCTTATCCCGTTTCTTCAAAGGAGTCGAGCAGTAGCGCAGTGGAAACAGCTTGTAGATCAGATCGAGGTATTGTTCCAACATCCGTGCATTCGGGTATGGACCGTAGTACATCGAACCATCGTTGATGATCTGGCGGGTTTTGAGGACTTTGGGAAACGGCTCTCTCGTGATCCGGATCACCGGATAGGATTTCCCGTCTTTCAGTGAAATGTTGTAGTGGGGAGAGTATTTTTTGATCAGGTTGTTCTCCAGGACGAGCGCCTCATACTCGTTTCCCGTGATGATATATTCGATGTTGACGACTTTGCGGACCAAGGCGGCGGTTTTGGCGCTCCGGTTGGTAAGGAAGTAGCTGGTCACTCGTTTGCGCAGATCTTTCGCTTTGCCCACGTAGATGATCCTGTCATCCTTATCCTTCATCAGGTACACGCCGCTTTGGCTGGGCAGCTCCCGAGCCTGAAGGCTCGGAGCGACCGGTTCACTGACGACCGTGCTGAAGGTCTCTATTTCCGAACCTGCGGTGTACCGTGTCTTCTTCTTTGCCATAGGATAACTGTACTCACTCCCCCGCTCTTTGACAATTGCAGGTACATAGGTTTGTTTCCGACAAACCAAGGAGTACGAAAAAGTGAATGTGCAAGGAGCTTCGTTACTTCAGTTTCTCCTCAAAGAGCTGAAGAGCCCTGCCGGTCAGGGGATTCTCCTTTCCGTCAAGCACGTCTTTGAGGGCTTCAAGCTCGCTTGCGCTGAACGTCATACTTCCAACCTTGTGCTGCTCGAACGCTTCGACGGCAATAGGACACACGAGGCGGATGATCTCCAATATCTGTTCGGCGTAGACGCGGATCTCCCATTGGGCGTGCGGATCGAGCCGAAGCTTGAGGAAGTGGAAGAGGTTGTGCAGATCCATCTGCCAATACCATTCGGTATACATCGACAGCGGGAGGTTGATCCGGGCGAGCTCACGGGCCAAGCCCATCTTAAGAAGCTTCTCGTAGGTCTCATAGCTCCGCTTCTGGTCGGCGGCAAGGATCTCCTGAACCTCTTTTGCCAAAGCGGGGTCGACCGCTTCATCCATCCGCCCCTGCTTGTTGTCTTCGCTTTGGAGATTGATGTGCCGGCTGTCCGGAACGTAGAACTCGGCTTTCATCACCGAATAGCGACCGCTGATCTCGTTGACCCGAGCGGTTCGGTGTCGAATCCACTGCCGGGCAACGAAGATCGGCATCTTGATGTGGAAGGTGAAGTTCACCTGTTCGAAGGGGGAAGTATGATCGTTGCGGAGCAGGTAGTTGATCAACCCTTTATCCTGGCGGTACGTCTTCGTTCCATCCCCGTAGGAGACTCGGGCGCTTTGAACGATCCGTTCATCACTTCCAAGATAGTCGACCAGTCGGATGAATCCATGATCGAGAACCTTGAACTCCTTGTCCAAGATCGCTTCAGCCGCTTCAACCACGTTATGTGCCATAGTTCAACTTCTCCTCATGCCTAATCTAAAGGAAACCCAGACGGCTAAGCAAGACCCCGACGGCGGCGCTGCAGACCGTCTCCGTTCGAAGAATTCGCGTTCCGAACGAGGCGAGGATGAACCCTCGCTCCTTGAAAAGAATACGCTCGCGATCGCTGAATCCCCGTTCCGGTCCTACTGCGAGAGTGACCCCGTTCTCCGGGTCCATGTCGACGTGATCGAGGCTTATCGAACCTTCGATATTATCCAAGACGATTTTCACTCCCTGATACGGATACTCCTCATCCAAGGAAGTGCCAAACACGACTTCGGGCAGCCGGCAGTGGCCGCTCTGCATCGCTCCGTCAAGAAGGATCGAACGATACTCGCCGCTTGTGTACAACCTCGCCCGGATGTAAGACTTCTCTCCCGTGTCCGTCGGAGTGAGAATCAGCCGCTTCACTCCCAGCGAAACCGCTTCGCGCAGAATCCTTCGCATGCTGATCGGCCGAACCATTCCGACCAGCAGCGTGATCGGATACAGCGGCTCAGCCGGCCGCTCCCGGGCATAGGTGAATTCAATCTGTTTCTCCCCCAGCCGTGTAATCGTGGAAACGCCGGTGGAGGTGTCGATCACCCCGGCTTTGAAGGAGTCACCCTCCTTCAGCTTCAGGATTTTTTTGATATGTTTGGCGCGGTAATCATCCAAACCAAGAGTGTTTTGGGGATTCAGAGCCTCAAAAAGCACAATATTCATGTGCTGAGTATAGCATGATGAGCGAGGTCCAGGTACACTCTTGAACATGAACCAAGCTGTCTACTATTCGACGAGTCACGACTGTGCGGCGAACCTGGCCGGCGAAGCATATCTAATGGATGTGCCATATGACCGTATTCTGTATTTATGGGTGAATGATCCCTGTGTCGTGATCGGACGCTTTCAGAACCCTCACAGCGAGTGCAACCTCGCTGCGATGAAGAGAGACGGAGTCCAGCTGGTTCGCCGTCAAAGCGGCGGAGGGGCAGTCTATCATGATCGAGGCAACCTCTGCTTCACGCTCATCGGCAACAAGGAGACCGCTACGAAGGAGGAGAACTTCGCTCTCGTCATCGATGCTCTCGCCCTGCTCGGCATCACAGCCGAGCAAAGCGGACGAAACGATATCCTCCGGGAAGGAAAAAAGATCAGCGGCAACGCATTTCAGAACACGAAAACGAAGTTCGTCCACCACGGAACTCTGTTGATACAAAGCGATCTGTCGGTGATGGCGAATTACCTCACTCCAAGCGACACCAAGCTCGCTTCAAAAGCGGTGAAGTCCGTCGCTTCACGGGTAGGCAATCTCAAAGAAGCGAAGGATGATATCACCGTCGAAGAGGTCGAACTGGCCTTAGAGCACACATTCCGTGAGCGCTATGGGGAATGCGAACTGGTTCACATCGACTTCTCCGAGTTCGAACCTGCACGGGAGAACTACCGGCTCTTCGGGGACCTCGACCTCATCCTCAAGCGGACGCCCCCCTTCACCCACTCCTTCACCCATAGGTTTGCGTGGGGAGAGGTGACGTTGAATCTTCACATCACTGAAGACAGGATCGAGTCGGTCTCCCTGTTTACCGATTCCCTCGACACCACGTTGGCGGAACGGATCGAGGCGTTGTTGGTCGGCGTCCGATATGAAGCGGCGGAGGTCGCCGGCTTGGACGCCGGCGAACCTACGCTGAATGAATTGATCGCCTATCTGCTTACCCGGCTCTAACGCCCGGTAAGCTGAATCAATGAAGCGAGGCGCTCGATGCGCCAAGGTTCAAGCTTCAAAGAAGCAAGCCTCCACGACCAGTTGGCGCCGCCGACGGTCGCGGGGGTGTTCATCCGTCCGCTTTCATCCAGCTCCAGCCAATCCTGCATCGGCAGAATCGCCCAGTGGCACACGCTGTGGAGCATTTGGCGAATCATCTGCCACACGATCTGGTCATCCGGCGCTTCAAAATACCGCCTGACTACATCCTGTTCTTCCCCGCTGAGCGCTTTGAACCACCCCAACGTCGTATTGTTGTCATGGGTCCCGGTATAGATGACGGAGTTTTCGGTGCAGTTGTACGGAAGGAATTCATTCGTCGGATCGAAAACGCCCTTTTCG
Organism: Spirochaetales bacterium; assembly: GCA_012519115.1. Taxonomy (GTDB): domain Bacteria; phylum Spirochaetota; class Spirochaetia; order Sphaerochaetales; family Sphaerochaetaceae; genus Sphaerochaeta. The sequence goes on along the minus strand of JAAYQW010000053.1, from coordinate 5,559 downwards.
ACGGTGAAGGCGAATTGGAAGATTTTCATCCCCGGGAAATCATTGGAATCGCGGAGCTCTTCCACATCCGGAGTGATGACGCCCAGATCCTCGGCGATGATTTTCAGGTCGTCACCAAGGTTTTTCTTCAGAGTTTTAAAGAGTTCGACTCCAGGCGACCGTTCCCACGAACCGATTTCCGCGGTGAGGTTCCCATACGGAATCTCCCAATACGCGGCGAAACCGCGGAAGTGGTCCACGCGGATGATGTCACACTGCAGGAACGTGTGTCGGAAGCGCTCCGTCCACCAGGCGAATTCTTCTTCGATGTGAACCGGCCAATCGTATACAGGGTTTCCCCACATCTGCCCGGTTTCACTGAAGAAATCCGGCGGTACGCCGCTGGACGCGAGTTGCTTGCCATCCTCGTCGAATTTGAAGAGGTGGCGGTTTGCCCAGGCATCGGTGCTGTCGGAGGCGACGAAAATCGGGATATCCCCGATGATTTCTATGTTCCGCTCGTTTGCATAGGCACGAATTTTCAGCCACTGCCGGTAGAAGAAGAATTGAAGAACTTTCACTTCTTCAATCTCGGCCGCATACTGTTTCCGAGCTGCAACGAGGGCTTCAGGCTCGCGAAGACCGAGCTCCTTAGGCCAGATTTCAAACCATCGGGAATCGTTATACACAGTGCAGAGCACGCTGTACAGGGCATAGTCATCCAGCCATGATGCATGTTCCTTGCAGAAACGCTTGTACTCCGAACATTCAAGCTTGTCGGCGTGGTTGAAGAATGATTGGGCGGCTTTCGCAAGCAGCGGTTCCTTGTACGCTCGGACAACCTGATAATCGATTCGGTCCCGGTCAAAGACGGGAACAATCCGGATATCTTCATACTCCAGATATCCATCTATCATCAATTCTTCAAGGTCGATAAGCAATTCATTTCCGGCAAAGGATGAGCGGGTCGCATAGGGCGAGTCGCCGTATCCTGTCGGACCGAGCGGAAGAATCTGCCACAGTCGGATGCCGGTCTTATCAAGGAGATCGATACATTGAAGAGCTTCTTTTCCTAGAGATCCGATTCCATATTTTGAAGGAAGGCTTGTCGGGTGAAGAAGCACCCCGCTCTTTCGTACTTTTTTACTCATGGAAGTACTATACACTATCGGCTTCGTCATTGCCTATCTCCCTTTTGTCGCCTTGTTGGAAGTCGAAATTTACGGTATACTGATGCCATGAACTTATCAGAAAAAACGTTGCCTTTCTCAGTCGGGGAGCATGTCGTGTATCCCCTTCAGGGTGTGGGTGTGATTACACAGATTGAAGAGATAGATTTCCGTGGCATCGATACGCTCTACTTCGTCATCTATCTTGATATCTCCGATATGACCGTCAGAATTCCGGTGGATAAATACCAGGATATGGGAATCAGGCCGATCGTAGGGAAAGAGGAATCGCAAGCCGCGATCGATTCCATCTCCAGCAAGTATGAGCCGATGCCGGTCGATTGGAAAGCACGTTATCAGATGAACGTTGATCTGCTGAAAGAAGGTTCGATCGCTTCGATCGCCAAGGTCGTCCAGGCGCTCTACCATCGCTCCAAAATCAAGGAGCTTCCGGTCCAGGAACGCAAGCTCTATGACACCGCATTGCGACTGTTGATTGATGAATGTTCCATCTCCCTCGAAAAGGACAAGAAAGAGATCGAGATGGTCGTATTCGGTCGTCTGGAATCATAATATATGGCAATTCCATCCCACGCGGTCATCGTTACCGCTGCCGGCAGCAGTGACCGGTTCAACGAAAACAGAGAGCTCGGGGTCAAGAAGGAATATCTCACTATTGGCGAGCATACGGTTCTCTATCAGAGCGTCCGGCCGTTTCTGGGTCTTCCAAACTGCAAGGCGATCGTCGTAACCCATCCAGAGGGGATGGAAGATCAGTGCGCGGTGGCCCTCGAGGATCTGCTGGAACAGAATTTCGTGCCGATCATTCTGGTCAAAGGCGGCAAGAACCGCCAAGAGTCGGTTCTCAGCGGACTGGAGCTTCTTGCTTCCCTCTCGCTGCCGATCGAGTATGTAGCGATCCATGACGGTGCCCGTCCGTATGTGAGCGAGCAGCTGATCATCACGACGTTGGCTACCGCAAAGGTCTATGGCGGAGCGGTTCCCGTTCTTCCTACGACCGATGCGATCAAGACGATCGATGAGCATGGACAAATAATCGGTCACAGCAGCCGCCAGAAAACAGTCGGAGTGCAGACCCCTCAGATTTTCCGCTATCCGGAGATCTTGGAAGCTCATCGCCAGGCGGCCAAGACCGCCCGTACATACATCGACGATACGGAGATCTTCACCGACTACGATCGACGGGTCGGTATTTGTGAAGGGGAACGGACAAACACGAAGATCACCTATCTTTCCGATATTCCCGATGCCGAAGGTCAGATCGAGCGATACCTTGCCGACTTGGAGGCGGGCAGGAAGCAGGCGAAGATACATGAAGCATTTGGGAATGCCCTTTCACAGGTGAAGCCAAGGAGGATGGGATGAAAATCGGCAGCGGTTGGGACGTTCATCGCCTTGAAGAGGGAGCGACGCTTATCCTCGGCGGAGTGGTCATTCCTTCATCAAAAGGCCCGGTCGCCTACAGTGACGGAGATGTGCTGATCCATGCGATCATCGACGCCATTCTCGGCGCGCTGGCACAGGGCGATATCGGAACCCATTTTCCCGATACCGACCCGCGCTTCAAGGGAGCATCCTCCGTCGACCTGCTCGACCACGTGGTAACGAAGCTCCTTCCCCCGTACACGATCAACAACGTCGATACCACGATCATTCTCAAAGCACCGAAGCTCCGTCCCCACATCGATTCGATTCGCTACAGCCTAGCGGACATCCTCGAGGTGCCGATCGATCGTGTTTCGGTAAAAGCGAAGACCGCCGAAGGTCTGCTTGGAGAACTCGGCACCGGAGATGCGATCGAAGCTCATGCAACGGTTCTGTTGACAATCAAGGGATAAAAAACTTATAGTTTGGCCTGCGCCCAGATGGCGGAATTGGTAGACGCACTAGGTTCAGGTCCTAGCGGTAGCAATACTGTGCAAGTTCGAATCTTGTTCTGGGCAAGAAGGCAGACCCTGCCATCGGGTTTGCCTTTTTTATTTTTCCCATACAATAATTCTCTTATCCTACAAGAACCAATCAGTGACAAGAAACAACTCGGTAGTTCTTACCTATTGTCTCGAACCACAAATGTTTTAATTGCTTCTACTACACCTTCCGTATAACCGGATCGGGTAACCCAGTCAGCCTGGGCTTTAATCGACGGAACAGCATTACCGGCCGCTACTCCTAATCCGGCATGTTGAAGCATTCCATAGTCATTCAACTCGTCACCAATTGCCATCGTGTTCTCAATTGAAATATTTGAAAGTTCGCAGATTGATTGTAATCCTCGCTCCTTTGTTCTCCCTTTAAGGGTGATTTCAACACTTCTTCCTTCATATCGTACAATCGTATGACGGTTTTCAGCCTCATCGAGTAAGGGAATCATTACGTTCCCAAAACTCATCATACCTGCCCTCTTTGCGATCTTTATCGCATGGTTCATCTGGAACAAGACGATCTTCGGTAAAAACATGTACGCCGTCGGCGGAAATGCCGAAGCGGCAAGTGTCAGCGGAATCTCCGTCTTCAAAGTCACGATGGGTGTCTTCATCATGGCGGGTATCTTCTACGAATCGGGAGCATTCCTTGAAGCGTTCCGTGCAAACGCCTCGGCGGGAACCGGTCAAGGCTATGAGCTTGACGCGATCGCCGCGTGTGTCGTCGGAGTCATCATCTTCACCGGCCTCACCTACTGTCTGACGTTCCTGGGCATCGACACCAACTTGCAGTTCGTCTTCAAGGGGTTCATCATCACCGCCGTTGCACTGGACAGCGTGAAATACCTGAAGAAATAAGCGTCAACGCATCTCGATTCATCACAGACCGCCTTCGGGCGGGTGGTCTGTGGCGTTCTTTCTCTTCTCCGGAGTTCTCATCTTCCACTGTTTTTCCCTGCTTGGCGACATCCTTGAGACTCATGAATAAATTCAATCGACCTCATCCCATTTACAATCCATATCCTTGATAAGGGCGATCTGGTTTCGGGAACGGTCGATATTATGGTTTGGACGATCGATCCGATAATAGACATCACCACTGATGTAATCGGTAAGAAATCGGATTCCCATGATTTGTGTTATCGCCCGCCCCGACTCTTTGAGCAACGATTGCTCGTCCTTTGTAAGAAAATGAGCTTTTGACTGATAACCATCCAGAAGGGCGGAATAAAATTCCGTATTGAACCGGACCAACGACAGATCCCGCTCATCCTCCGCGGCTGATGTAGCGGCGCTGCGAATCATATCGCCGGTATCGAAAAGAATCGTCCCAGGCATCACCGTATCCAGATCGATGATGCACAGACCTTCTTTTTCATCCTCGCTGAACAAGACGTTTGAGATCTTGGTATCATTGTGTGTAGCCCTGAGCGGGAGCCGCCCCGCATTCAATAGATCGCTGATTATGCATCCCCGTTCCTTATTGGAATAGAAAAACTCCAACTCCTTGGAAACACTCGCCACTCGCCCGACCCGATTCATCCGGACCGCTTCTTCCAATTGGGCATATCTCACTCGCATATCATGAAAATCTTTGATCGTCACGTGAAGACTGGCCCCGCTCAAATCTGAAAGCTGAGTCTGAAAGGTTCCCACGCTTTCCCCGAGCAGAAAAGCTTCCTCCGCTCTTGTCACTGTCTCAATGGTTTTAACATGATCGATATATCGATACGTTCGCCAAACTCCTCCTTCACGATCTTCATGAATCAGCAAGCCGTCAATTGTTGGAATCACTTCAAGGCAACGCTGAGAAATATCTTCATACTCAAGCCTCAATTTATTTTGAATATGGGTTGTTACACGATATATGTTCTCCATCATCTGTCCGGGATTCTTGAATGCCTTTGTGTTGATTCGTTGGTGCGTAAACCGGTATGTCCTCTCCCCGTCGACACACTCCGAAAAGTACGTCTGATTGACATGTCCGACCTTGGTCTGGGAAACTGATTTGACGCTCCCTTGCAATCTGAAATGAGCGAGAACCGAAAGCATCTGATCTGATATGTCTGACATACATTCTCCGTATATGAACGCACCATTCATGCGTCGGCACTGGATTTTAGCATATGCTCAAATCCAAGCAGTCTGTCATTTCCACAAATCGTCCTTTACCCGATATCTATAATAACATTCAATTCATGTGGATTGTTCTCCAAGCCCAACAAGTAATCATCACTATAGCACAGAAATCAGCGATGCACCCGCTCATCTCATCTCATCTCGATTATACGACTTCAAGGAAATCACCCCCTTTCCATTGATTCGATTTTACGTAATACTATGGTATCGCGCTACTAGGCGCCAGGAGGCATTCGATGCAGCACACACCACATACCCTCATCACGATCATCGTGAACCAAGGCATGGCTGAAGAAGTCATGGAAGCGGCTCGAAGCGTTGGCGCAACG
>JAAYQW010000052.1 GCA_012519115.1 Spirochaetales bacterium | reverse complement strand
TGCCGCGAGCTGGCTGGAAAGATACCAGAAGTCGTAGTTGCCGACATACAGCCGGATCTTGCCGTAATCGATATCAGCGATATGAGTACACACCGTATTCAGGAAGTGCCGGTCGTGGGAAACCACGATCACGGTGTTGTCAAAGTCGGAGAGGAAATCTTCAAGCCAGTGGATCGACTCCAAGTCCAGGTGGTTCGTCGGCTCGTCGAGGAGAAGGATATCGGGATTCCCGAACAGCGCTTGGGCCAACAGAGCCCGTACTTTGATCGAGTCTTCCACTTCAGCCATCTGTTTTTCATGGAGCGCATCGGCGATTCCGAGTCCGCTGAGCAGTTGAGCTGCTTCGCTCTCCGCTTCCCATCCTCCGAGTTCGGCAAAATCGCCTTCCAATTCGGCGGCACGGAGGCCGTCCTCTTCCGTGAACTCTTCTTTGGAGTAGATTGCATCCCGTTCTTTCATGATCGAGTAGAGCTTCTCATACCCCATGATGACCGTCTCCAGGACCGAGTATTCATTAAACGCGAAGTGGTCTTGGCGAAGGGTGGCGAGCCGCTGGCCCGGGGTGACGATGACCTTGCCGGTATCCGGTTCGATTTCACCGCTGAGAATCTTCAAAAACGTGGATTTTCCCGATCCGTTCGCTCCGATGATTCCGTAACAGTTTCCGGGGGTGAACTTGATGTCCACCTCTTTGAAGAGAACTTGCGTGCCGTATGACAGGCCTATATTTGATGCTGTAATCATCGATCTTCCTCTGTCGGAAAAACAGGGCAACCGGTGGCTGCCCTGCTTTGCGCTCTTAGTTCCTAGGGGAATCGAACCCCTATTTGAAGACTGAGAATCTCCCGTCCTAACCGTTAGACGAAGGAACCGATTGCTGGGATGGAGGGATTCGAACCCCCAAAGGCAGAACCAGAATCTGCAGTGTTACCATTACACTACATCCCATTTCAAAATCCTCCGGTAGGATACGAAAAACCTCAATCCTTTGTCAACCACCGCAAAAAATACCTGCCGGTGGAACAAGTGCATGTCAACTGTACCCTCCAATGAAGTGTTTGTCAAAGGCTACTCGGAGTCGTAGGTGATGAGGACTTCCGTCGGATACGCTTCAAGCACTTCTTCGTAGTTCAAAAAAGGCAATCCGATGACACCCAGGATACCGGTAACGATCGACCCGTGCTCCTCAAAGATCGAGGCGGCGGCTTCAAGGGTTCCACCGGTTGCGATCAGGTCGTCAACCAGGAGCACTTTCTTGCCGGGATGCACATCGAGCTTTTGGACGCAGATGACATCCTCGCCGTATTCGAGGGCGAAGCTTTTGGAATATACCTCGTTGGGAAGCTTGCCTTTCTTGCGGATGAGGATCAGGGGGACACCGAGGCGCTCGGCCAAGGGAGCTCCGAAGACGAAGCCTCTAGCTTCAACCGCCGCGATGTAATCAAATTGATAGGAACCCGCTTTCTTCGCAAGCTCATCAATGCTGGCACGGAATGCACTGCTGTCATTCAGAATTCCCGTAATGTCATAATACAGGATTCCTTCTTTGGGGAAGTTTGGAACTTTTCTAATTGCAAGGTCCAGATCGATGCTCACACTCAGCCTCCTAGGGTGTACTGTTTCTTAAACGCACTCACACGTGCACTTGCTTTCATATCATACCCGTCCCGGATTCCATCCTTGAGGTAATGGTATCCAAGCGCGGCGATCATCGCCGCATTATCGGTACATAGCCTCATCGACGGAAAAGCGACCGTATACCCACCGAGCCGGAACTTCTCCAGTTCACTTCGGAGATAGCTGTTTGCTGCCACTCCCCCGCCGACGCTGATGCTCTTCAGTCCGGTATCCTCCAAGGCGGCCCGGATCCGTTTGATCAACATATTGACCGCCGTCCGCTGGAAGGAAGCGGCGATATTCTCGCTCGATTTCTCGCTCTTGCCATCCCAGTACTTATCCAGATGGTTTATCACGGCGCTTTTCAATCCGGAGTATGAGATATCATATGGGTTCGTCTTTTCCCGAATCTTCGGACCGGGAAAACGGAACGCGAGAGGATCGCCTTTTTGAGCGAGCCGGTCGATCGCGACCCCTCCGGGATATCCGAAGTCGTAATGTTTGGCGACCTTGTCAAACGCTTCACCGATCGCATCATCGATCGTCGTTCCCAGCACTTCCAGGTCATCATAGCCGGTAACCTTGCAGATCACCGTATGACCGCCGGAGACGAGAACCCCCAGATACGGATAGTCAAGCTTGTATTCGATCTGAGGAGCATAGAGGTGCGCCCTGATATGATCGATTCCGATCAACGGGATTCCTTTGGCCGCGGCAAATCCTTTGGCGAAGCTGACTCCCACCAGAAGCGAACCGAGAAGACCGGGTCGGTTGGTAACCGCGACGGCATCGATTTCGACTGCGGCGTCATCGATGGCGGCCTGAACAGTCGGAGCGATCCATTCGGTATGAATTCTCGAAGCGAGCTCGGGCACGACGCCATAATAGATCCGATGTTCCTCGATCTGGGATGCAATGACATTGCTGAGAATCGTTTTTCCGTCGACGACGACGCTCGCTGCGCACTCATCACAGGAGGTCTCGATTCCAAGGACGTTCATGCTTCTTCATCCTCGGCGACCATCATCAGTATGTCTTCCAGCCCGAAGCCCTGCTCAATCGCTTCAGGGTACATCTCAATCAGAAAATCAGCCACATTCGGATCCCAGCTCTGACCGATCGCCGGCCCGAAACGGGATGGATGGTTGACGAGTATCTCAATCACCTCGCGCGGTGCTGCAGGAGTAAATACCATTCGTTTTTTCAATCAATTTCCTCAGAGCCAGCCTACTTCAAACACCAATGCTGGTCAAGTTATACCATCCCTTGAAAAAAATCACTCGGTACGGTATTATGCCCTCGTTATGCCAAAATAGCTCAGGGGTAGAGCGGCTCACTCGTAATGAGCAGGTCAAGGGTTCGATTCCCTTTTTTGGCTCTGGCGGCTTCTTCAAGCCGCTTTTTTCTTTCATAATCCTGTCGAGCCTTGAGAAAAAAATCCCGGGCCGAAGCCCGGGAAGCATGTTATTTCTGCTTGATCACCGCTTGGGCGGCCGCCAAGCGGGCGATGGGAACGCGGAAAGGAGAACAGGAGACGTAGTCGAGTCCGACTTCGTTGAAGAACTCGATCGTCTTCGGATCACCGCCGTGCTCACCGCAGATTCCCAGCACGAGATCGGGATTCGCCTTGCGGCCGAGGTCGCTGGCGATTCGGACGAGTTTGCCTACTCCGTTGAAGTCCATCGTCTCAAACGGGTCATAGTCGTAGAAGCCCTTATCGGGATCATTCACGTATGGACCAAGGAAGGAAGCGGAATCATCCCGGCTGAACCCGCATGCCATCTGGGTGAGGTCGTTGGTGCCGAAGCTGAAAAACTCGGCGTTCGGAGCGATCTCATCGGCGGTCAATGCGGCTCGGGGAACCTCGATCATCGTACCGATCTTGTATTCGATTTCCATCTTCTGTTCAGCGAAGATCGCTTCAATGACTTCGAGGATGATCTTCTTGGTGTAGAGGAACTCCTTGTAGTTGCCCACCAGTGGAACCATGATCTCCGGCAACACCCTGATTCCCTTGCGCTTCACGTTGATCGCAGCCTCGATGATCGCCCGAACCTGCATGCGAAGAATCTCGGGATAGATGATGCCAAGGCGGCAGCCCCGGAAGCCGAGCATCGGGTTGAACTCGTGCAGCGCACTGATTTTCTGGGAAAGCTCCTCCACGGGAATGCGCATCTGCAGCGCCAGCTCGTGACGACTGGTATGATCGTTGGGAAGGAATTCGTGCAACGGCGGATCGAGAAGCCGAATCGTCGCCGGCCTTCCGGCAAGGGCTTCGTAGATTCCCTCGAAATCGCCACGCTGCATCGGAAGCAGCTGATCAAGCGCTTTTTCACGTTCGATCGTGTTTCCCGCCAAGATCATCCTTCTCATCGGAAGGATTCGACCTTCACCGAAGAACATATGTTCAGTCCGGCAGAGCCCGATTCCCTCGGCACCGAAGAGAATCGCCATCCGAGCGTCCTGGGGAGTGTCCGCGTTGGTGTAGACCGCCATGCGCTTGATCTCTTGGACGTACGACATGAACTTCTTGTAGAACCCGAAGAGCTGTGATTCCTCTTCCTTCATCTGACCGTGAAGAACCTGAACGATCTCGGAAGCTTTCACGGGAACTTCACCGGCATACACTTCGCCGGTGAATCCGTCAAGAGCGATATACTCCCCTTCCTTGATCGTTACGTCGCCGACGGTAAGGAATTTCTTCTCTTCATTGATCACGATTTCATGGGCACCGCTCACACAGGGACAACCCATTCCTCGGGCAACGACCGCGGCGTGGCTGGTCATTCCGCCTCGAGCGGTAACGATTCCCTTGGCGACCGCCATTCCACCGATATCTTCCGGACTGGTCTCATTTCTCACCAAAATGACATCATGACCTTCGGCTGCCATCTCTTCCGCTTTCGCCGCGGTGAAGTATGCTTTACCGCTCGCGCCGCCGGGGGATGCGTTGAGGCCTTTGGTGATTATATCAACGCCTTTGTCGGAGATGTATTTCGAATCGAGAACCGGTGCAAAGAGCTTGCCGAACTCTCCGGCGGGAACGCGGCTGACCGCCTCTTCTTTGGAGATGAGCCCCTCTTCGACCATATCCACCTGGCTGCGGAGCCAGCTGAAGACGGTCCGCTTTCCGCTTCGGGTCTGCAGGATGTACAGCGTCCCTTCCTGAATCGTGAATTCAAGATCCTGCATATCCTTGTAATGCTGCTCCAGGATGTGTCGGATATCGACCAGCTGCTTGTATGCTGCAGGGTTCACCTTTTCAAGGGTTTCGATCGGCTCGGGAGTTCGTATTCCCGCGACGACGTCTTCACCCTGAGCGTTCATCAGATA
>JAAYQW010000051.1 GCA_012519115.1 Spirochaetales bacterium | reverse complement strand
GCGCACGATTCCCAGCAAGCGGCTTGCCAGCGTGCAGATCATCACCGTGAGGCTTTGTTTGTTATGCTCCGTAGAATCGCTCAAGGCAGGCTCGCTTAAAAGAGGCAAACTCATTGTTTGCAATCGCGGTTCGGATCCGCTCCATCAGGCGATGGAAGTACGTAAGATTGTGTTCGGTGGCCAGCATGCCCCCCAGCATCTCCTTTGACTTGATCAGGTGATGGAGATATCCCCTGCTGTAGTGCGTGCATGCCCGGCACGTGCACCCTTTTTCGATCGGACCCTGGTCGAATTTGAAGATGGCTTTCTTCATCACCAAGATTCCGTCATCGGTGAACAGAGCGCCGTTGCGGGCCATTCGGGTGGCAAGGACGCAGTCGAACATGTCGATACCCTGCTCGACCGCCTCGAGGATGTAGTCGGGAGACCCTATTCCCATCACATAGCGCGGTTTTTCCTTCGTCACGTATGAAGCGGTATGGGCGAGAAAGTGGATGAACTCCTCCTTGGGCTCTCCAACGCTCAGGCCTCCGATCGCTAGGCCGGGAAAGTCCTGCTCATTGAAGAATTCGGCGGATGCCTTTCTGAGGTCCTCATAGAAGTTCCCCTGTACGATTCCAAAGAGATTCCCTTTCATCGTTTCGTGTCGGTTTCGATGGATGATCGCCCGTTGCGCCCAGCGATGGGTAAGCTCCATCGCCTCTTTAGCCGCTTTATAGGAGATCTCCGGCGGAGTGCACACATCCAGGCACATCGCGATGTCGCTGCCGATGACCGCTTGGATATCGATGACGCTTTCGGGGGTGAAGAGGTGGCGCGAACCGTCGATATGGCTTTGAAAGCTGACGCCCTTCTCCTCGATTTTACGCAATCCGGAGAGACTGAACACTTGAAACCCTCCGCTGTCGGTCAATAAATTATGATTCCACGAGGAGAACTTGTGCAATCCCCCGTATCGCTCGAGGACTTCCAGACCCGGCCGAAGATAGAGGTGGTATGTATTCCCTAAAATGAGCTTGTATCCGATCCGCTCCACCTCTTCATGATGAATCCCTTTGACCGTCGCGGCGGTGCCTACCGGCATGAAGACGGGAGTTTCCACCGTTCCGTGACCGAGGTGCAACAGCCCAAGGCGGGCATTGGTCGTGGTATCCCGGTGCGTTGTTTCGAATATCGTCATGGTCATCCCTGTTTTGAAAGCGTGCGCTGAAGCGCTGCGAGCAATAGTACCACAACCGAGGGAATTACCATAGCCCAGATGGGAGAGAGAACCCCTTGGCGGGCGGCGATCATCGTTACCATCTGAACGACGTAGTAGACCACCGCAACGATCAGACTGGTGATGATTGCAAAGAGAAGGATATTCTTTTTCAATGAGTATCGGATCGTAGCCGCGATGAAGATGAGGACCAGAGGATTCAGCGCATCCAAGATCCGTTTGGCAAAATCGGCGGCAAGCGGAGTGTAGCGATTCGGGTCGAGGCGCTTCATCCAATTCAAATAGTTGCGGGCAGTTTGAATATCCATCTGATCGATATCACCGCCCGAACTCCTGAAGTAGGAAGGATCGAGATTGATCCGCGGGTCGTCATAGGTTTCAAGAGTCCTTGCCGATACCACCTTTCCTATCTCTTGGCTTTGCACTTCGCGAAAACTCCATTGTCCGCGTTCTTCATCGTATTGACCTTGCCGGGCATCGAGGCGTTGGGTGAGGTTTCCTTGTCCATCGAAGAGAAGAAGCAGCACCTCCCGCAACCGGTTGTCCTGGGCGCGGTAGTGACGGGCGTAGAGGACATATCGTCCCTCGGGATCGTGCACGGTGATATTCCTGTTATCCTGGGTGGTCCTCAATCCGAACAGCTCTTCTTCGAGAACGAGCCGCTCTTTAGCGAGCGGAAGCTTTACATATTCGGCGAAAGCGAACTGGAGGATTGAAGCGAGGAGCCCGACCGCGATGATCGGGAAGACGATCTTCAAAGGCCGGATTCCGCTTCCGATCAGACAGATGTACTCGTTGTTGGCATGAAGCTGGGAGAGAAAGAAGGTCGCACTGAACAGCAGCGAGGGGCCGAGGGCGAAGATCACCGCTTGAGGGGCGCCGAGAAGCGTGAGATGAACGATCGTGGAGAGCGGAAGCTCGTGGGAGAGATAGGTGTCGAGGTTGGCGAACAAATCGACGCTGATGAGCATCAGGGTCGTCAGGAAGAGCGCGCCAAGACAGACGTTGATCGTGCTCCGGAAGATATAGCGGCGATAGAGCTTCATGAGCGCCTCATCACAAGAAGCAGAAGAATTCCCAGCGTGCCGAGGATGATGTTCGGAGCCCAGATGAACAACGCGGCGGAGACGGGATAGCTGAAAATCTGCAGCTGAGAAAAAAAGAGAAGATACCAGTAGATGACCGCGGTGATCATGGAAAGGCCGAAGCCGATCAGCTTGCCGTGGCGAAGACGAAGGTAGCCCAACACGAAGGTAAGGAAAAGCAGGATCGTACATGCGGTGCTCAAGGCATATTTCTTATGCAGCTCCGCCGTATAGTATTGAAGGTAGAAATTGATCGGCTTCTGCTTTTTGAATTCGTTCAGTTCCGCTTTGCTTTTGGTTCCCGCTTTGACCTCTTCCTGAAGAACGCTCAATGTTTCTTCATATCGCTTCATCTCTTCATCAAAGCTGATCCGGTATTGAGCGATCTCCGCTTGAAGCTGTCTGCTGCTTAACTGGCTGGGCAGAACGGTGCCCAACGAACCGACCTGTTTGGAGAAATCCAGAAAGAGCTGGGCTCGCTCGGCATGGGCAAGCGCCCACTCGCCCCCACCCCGGGTGTAGAGAATCCGGGGTTGATTCAGTTCAAGAAGATAGACGAAACGGAGCGGATCATCCAAGGTTACGGTCGCCGAGGGTGCGGTAAGGATTTTTCCCTCTTCCCGGGATGAGGAGTCAAAGAGAATCAACTCATCGACTCTGTTTTCATCGACCGTTTTATTGATGAGGGTCTTTGTGCCGATTGTGTTGATTCCTCCATCCACCAATTCAAGAGTGGGCAGATTCTGCATCAGCGAGGTATAGAGCTCCCGATACCGGGCTGAAGAAACAGGCAGGATATAATCGGCGGTAATAAACGTGGCGGCGGTAATGCCCAATGAAATCAGGAGAATGGGCAGATAGAGACGGATCGGAGAGATTCCGTTGCATCGCAAGGCAAGAATCTCCCGGTGCTCGCCAAGGTCTCCCAAGGTCATGCTCGAAGCGGTGAGGCTGGAAAATGGAAAGGTGAAGAGGAGGAATTGGGGAATTGAATAGAGAATCGCTTTGAAAACCGAATAATAGTCGACCTGTTTAATGAGAATTCTTTTAGCCAACAAGAGGATCTGGTTGATGAAAAAGATGAAGAAGAAAAAAAGGAACGCCACGAAGAAAGAGAGCAGATACTCTCTTGATACGTGGCGATAGACAAGGGTATGCCTTCTAGTCATCTTCGTTACACTCCCGTCGAACCAAACCCCCCGCTCCCCCGCTCTGTTGAGTTTAGCTCATGCGTCAGCGAAAAGGAAGCTTGAACAACCGGTGCAATGACGAGTTGGGCGATCCGATCGCCGTTTTGGACGATTGCCGGCTCGCTGCCGTGGTTGATGAGAATGACAGTGATCTCTCCTCGGTAATCGCTGTCAATCGTTCCCGGGGTGTTCAGCACCGTCAGGCCGGATTTCGCCGCCAAGCCGCTGCGAGGCCGCACTTGCGCTTCATAGCCGATCGGCAGCTCCAAGGCGATTCCCGTCGGAATGAGAGTACGCTCACCCGGTTCGATCACCACCGGTTCATCGAGAAGCGCCTTCACATCAGCTCCGGCGCTTCCCTCGGTCTGATATACCGGCAAGCCTGCCCCCGCTCTGAGGGCAAGCACGTTGACTTCGATCATTTTGATCCCTTCGGATCGATCGCGTCGATGTAGGAGAGATTGAGTCGGTTCTGCCGGTCGATCTCCATCAGCTTGACCGGTACGACCTGACCGAGCGTAAGAACATCCTCGACATTCTGGACTCGGGATCGGGAAAGCTTGGAAATATGGCAGAGTCCTTCCTTTCCAGGAAGAATTTCGATGAACGCACCGAAATCCATGATCCGCTTCACCGTTCCTTGGTAAATTTTCCCGACTTCCGGTTCTTCGATGATCGAGGTGACCAACTCTTTCGCCTTTTGGGCGGATGAGTTGTTTCGGCCATAGATCATGATCGTACCATCATCTTCGATATTCACTTCCGCACCGCTCTGGGCGGCGATTCCCTTGATCGTCTTTCCTCCGGTTCCGATGATCGCACCGATTTTGTCTTCATCGACTTTCATCGTGAGAATTTTCGGAGCGTACTCGCTGATCTCCTCACGGGGATTGGCCAACGTTTTTTCCATTTCACCGAGGATATGAATTCGACCGGCTTTCGCTTGCTCAAGCGCTTCGGCCATGATCTTGGGAGTGATCCCGGCAATCTTGATATCCATCTGGAATGCGGTGATTCCGTCTCTTGTTCCCGCGACTTTGAAGTCCATGTCTCCGAGGTGGTCCTCTTCACCGAGAATATCGGAGAGGATGGCGTATTCGGAATAGTCGGAATCTTTGGTGATCAGGCCCATCGCGATTCCGGCGACCGGCTTGGCGATAGGAACACCGGCGTCCATCAAGGAGAGAGTTCCGCCGCATACGGAAGCCATCGATGAGGATCCGTTGGATTCGGTGATCTCACTGACGATTCGAATCGTATAAGGGAACGATTCTTTTGGAGGAATGACGCTTTCCAACGCGCGTTGAGCAAGGTTTCCGTGACCGATTTCACGACGACCGGTGGAAAGACGACCCGTCTCCCCTACGCTGAAGGGAGGGAAGTTGTAGTGCAGCATGAAGGAGGAGAAGCTCTTCTCGCCGTCGATCGTATCGAACATCTGCTCATCGCTCGTCGTCCCCAGCGTGGTAACCGCCAAGCTCTGCGTCTCACCGCGGGTGAACAGCGCCGAACCATGGGTTCGGGCAAGCAATCCGACTTCGGAGGTGATCTTGCGAATCTGCGTCGTCTTTCGGCCGTCGGTCCGAACGCCGTCCTTGAGAATCGAGGAACGCAGGATCGTGTACTCCATCTCCTCGAAGAGAGCGCGAACTTCTTTTTCCCGCTTCCCGTCTTCTTCCAAAACGTCGGCAAAGATTTCAAGGGTCTCCTCAAGAACCTGAGCGATCGCCGCATGGCGTTCCATCTTTCCCTTCACAAAGGAAGCTTTCTCGAGCTTCGGCTTGGCAAACGCTTTGATCGGTTCGAGGAATGAGAGGTCTTTCTCGAATACGGGTATCGGAAGTTTTTCTTTACCTGCGATCTTTGCAAGTTCAAGCTGTGCGTTAACGATCGATTTGATCATCGGAACGGCGGCGTCGATCGCTTCGAGCATCAACGCTTCATCGACTTCTTTTGCCGCGCCTTCAACCATCGTGATTCCGTCGCGGGTACCGGCGACGACGATATCAAGGGTGGATTCATCAATTTGACTGAACGTCGGGTTGATGACCAGTTTGCCGGCGACTTGGCTTACCCGAACCGCGGCGATCGGGCCGTTAAAAGGAATATCACTGATCGTAACCGCACATGAAGCGGCATTGATCGCGACGATATCGGGAGTATTGTTCATATCGCTGGAAATGACAGTGGGGATGACTTGAATTTCCCGACCGAACGCCTTGTCGAAGAGCGGACGCATTGGACGGTCGATGAGTCGGCTTACGAGAATTTCCTTATCCCGGGGTCTGCCCTCACGCTTGAGAAAACCACCGGGAATCTTTCCGGCAGCGTAATACTTTTCATTGTATTCGACGCTTAAGGGTACATAATCAAGCTCCTCGGTCGGAGCGGGGCCACTGCAAACGGTGGCGAGAACGGCGCTTCCCTCATAGGAGGCATACACTGCGCCATTGGCTTGTTTTGCGATCTTTCCAGTCTCGAAGACTAAATCGGAGTCGCCAATCCGAACACGTACTGTTTTACTTTCCATTCATTCATTCCTTCTTTCGTTCTTTATTCTCTTCTTTGACGCAAAAGAGCTCCAATGACCTGGTGCGTCACCGGAGCTTCTTGCTATCGATTCCCCATCACCTACTTTCTCAAGCCGAGTTCGGCGATCAAGGTGCGGTAAGCTTCAATATCGCGGTTTCTCAGATACTTAAGAAGACGGCGGCGTTGTCCGACAAGCTTAAGCAGGCCGCGGTTACCGGCATGATCCTTGGGGTTGTTTTTAAAGTGATCCTGAAGATCGTTGATTCGGGCAGTCAGGAGGGCGATTTGCACCTCGGTCGACCCGGTGTTCTTCGCATCGCCACCGAACTTGACGACGATCTCTTCTTTCTGTTCTTTCGTAATCATGTACGACTCCCCTTAGCATGAATGCTAAGACATAGTATACCTTCCGCATTCAATTCAGCCATGCCGCTGAGAAGAACCCCTTCCGCCGTAACCCGGGCGACAAGGTCGACCTCATTGGAATCGGCGTATGCGAGCGTGGCGTCATAGACGCCCTCTTTCGGCAACAACTGGCTGAAGGATTCGGTACGGTACAGCAGACCTTTTACCGTGGACATGGGGGTGTGGGAGACCAAATCCAGCGTATAGGGTCGGCCGAGCATACTTTGGACTCCTTCCAAAGCGCCCTCAAGAAGTTTTTTACGCACCAGGGAACTGCTGATGATCTCTCCATTCTTTGTGAGTACAAAGGGGGGGATTTCAACAAAGGACCCCGGTGACAATCGGTTCAGATGTTCCTGCAGCTGAACAGATCCGACTGATGACGCCGGGACACCGCAGCGGAAATCTTCTCCGACAACCATCGCCTTGAGGCGGCAAAAACCGCTGATCAAAGCGAGGAACTCCTCCCCTGTGAGTTTACTGAATTCCGGACAAAAGTCAATGACGGCAAGGTGATCGATGCCAAGGGAGGCAAGAAGCTCATCCCGTTGGCGATCGGTGATCAATTGATCGAAGTACTCGATCGATTTGGCGGCCATCTTCGGATTGCGATCGAAAGTGATGACCATCGACTCCATTCTGCCGGAATCGGCAAGCTCTTTGACTCGCCTCAAGATGGAGAGGTGTCCTTCGTGCAATCCGTCAAAGGCTCCGACCGATACGGCCATTCGCACATCTTTAAGAATCTTTGTTCGACTGAGATCCATGAATCTATGAATCTTCACCTTGTTCCTCCCCTATGTACTTGAGCGATGAGGCGGCGTTCCGTTTTATTGCCCACTGCTCTCAAAACACCGTCCTCGCTATAAAAGGCGATATAGTCGCTTCCTTCTTTATTGAGCTCATAGTGATCGGGATACCGACCATTTGCAAGAGGGAACAATGCATCATCCCTGACCGTCGCCAGTGCCATGTTCTCCAGGCGTCTGAGGTATTCATTCGTCAAATCAAGGGTTTCATCGATTCCTGTCGCTTCGGAAAGGGCGAAGGGGCCGATGGAGGTCCGGACCAGGGAAACCAGGTGGGCTCGCGAGGAAGACAAAAGGCCCAGATCCCGAGCCATCGAGCGAATATAGGTTCCTTTTGAAACTCGGATATCAGCGATCAGAACTCCATCTTCATAGCTCACAACCTCAAATGCGTCGATTCGAACCGGTCGGCTCTCCAATTCGACGGGCTTTCCCTTTCGGGCCAAAACGCTTGCCCGCTTGCCTCCGACGTGGAGAGCCGAGTAGATCGGGGGTTTTTGAAGAATCTCCCCATCAAAGTGTTTCATTGCTTTTCGAATCGTATCAAAGGATGGGATTTCTCCGGTGGCGATGACCTCTCCCTCCGGATCGAGGGTGTCCGTTTCGCTGCCGAAAAGAATGTGAGCCCTATAGCTCTTGTCCATCGAGGAAAAGAGCGGATTCAATTTGGTCATCGATCCGGTGAGGACAATCAATAAACCCTGGGCGAATTTGTCCAGGGTTCCGGCATGGCCGACTTTCTTGCCGAAGGTCTTTTTAACCTTGTTGAGGGCGGTAAAGCTCGTTACCCCGCTTTCTTTATTGAGCAAGATGATTCTATTTGCCGTGTTCATCTTTCATCAGCGAGTCGATCAGGGTGTTGATTTTATGTCCATCCTCCAAGGAGTGATCCGCCTTGAACGTCAAGACCGGGGTGTTTCGAGTCTTGAGGAAGGCTCCGACGCGCTTTTGGATGAATCCACCGGCTCGCCTGAGTGCTTCGACACTCTGATTGAGCGATGCATCATCCAACACGCTGGAGATGTAAATCGTCGCGCTGCCGTTGCCCGGAGCAAGCTCCACTCTGCTTACCGAGACCAGAGTGGAAAGCTCGGGGCTTTTGATCTCCCCTTTCATGATCAATGCTGAGATCGCTTCCGCTATCTTGGCCTCAAGGCGTTGTCGTACAATATCGCTCATGGTTGTCCATTAGGCTCCAGTTTCCGGGCGACTTCCTTGTGTTCGTAAACTTCGAGGATGTCGCCGACTCGTAAATCATGGAAATGTTCGAGACCGATACCGCATTCAAAGCCTTCGATGACCTCACGGACATCATCCTTGAAGCGCTTCAGGGATGAAATCTTAAGCCGCTCGGGGCTGATCTGGATACTGTCTCGAATCACCTTCACATAGCTGTTCCGCTTGACCTTGCCTTTGGTAACCATACCACCGGCGATCAAGCCGACCTTCGGGACTTTGAAGGTTTCACGAACCTCGACCATACCGATTTCGATCTCTCGAAGCTCGGGAGTCAGCAGTCCTTCCATCGCGCTGCGGATGTCATCGATCGCATCGTAAATGATGTTGTATTTACGTACTTCGATTTTTTCCTGATCGGCAAGCGCCTGGGCGCGAGGAGTCGGCCGGACGTTGAAACCGATGATCAACGCATCGGAAGCGCTGGCCAACGTCACATCGCTTTCAATGATCGCTCCGGCGCTGGCTCGAATGACGTTAAGACGTATTTCATTGTTGGAAAGCTTCTCCAGCGATTGTTGAAGCGCTTCGACCGAACCTTGGACGTCTCCCTTTATGATCACGTTGAAGTCTTGGATTTCACCCTCTTGGATCTTCGAATAGAGCGATTCGAGGGTAACCTTCTTCACGTTTCGGCTTTCACCCAAGCGCTCAAGTTCCTGACGCTTGGCGCCAACCTGCCGGGCTTGGCGTTCATCCTCGGTAACCTGGAAAGGATCTCCCGCTCCGGGGATATCGGAAAGACCGATGATCTCGACAGGGGTGGACGGACCGGCTTCTTCGATCTTTTCCCCGGTATCATCGAACATCGCCCGTACGCGGCCGGCATAAATACCCGCAACGTAATAGTCTCCCTGACGGAGGGTTCCCCGTTCGATGAGCACGGTGGCGACGATTCCTCGACCTTGATCGACCCGTGATTCAAGCACCTTTCCTTCGGCGCGGCAGTTCACCGCCGCCTTCAGTTCCAGCATTTCCGCTTGGAGAAGGACGGTATCGAGCAGTTCCTCGATTCCAATCTTCTTAAGGGCGGATATCTGGCAAAAGAGGGTTTGTCCGCCCCACTCTTCCGGCATCAAACCGAGGTCGGAGAGCTGCTGCATCACCCGTTCCGGTTTGGCTTCCGGGAGATCGATCTTATTGATCGCGACGACGATCGGGACGTTGGCCGCCTTCGCGTGGTCGATCGCTTCACGGGTTTGCGGCATGACTCCGTCATTGGCGGCCACGACCAGAATGACGATATCGGTCAATTGAGCGCCGCGGGCCCGCATCATGCTGAATGCGGAGTGTCCGGGGGTATCCAAGAACACCACATCACCTTTTCCGGGCAGATTCACTTTGTACGCGCCGATATGCTGGGTAATGCCGCCGAACTCGCCTTCGGCGACTTTCGTTGAGCGAATGGCGTCAAGCAGCTTCGTTTTTCCATGGTCGACATGCCCCATGACGGTGACGATCGGAGCTCGCTCGACAAGCTCTTCATCTTCGGTTTCATCGCTTTCGATAATCGTCTCGTCATAGAGGGAAACCAATCGGACATCACAGTTGTATTCACTGCAGATAATCTGCGCCGTTTCAAAATCGATCTGCTGGTTGATCGTTACCATCATTCCCATCTTGAAGAGCTTCGCGATGATTTCCGCCGCTTTAAGGTTCATTTTTTTGGCAAGATCCGCGACAGTGATGACCTCCATCATATCGATGGACTTGGGAACGGCCGCCAGCTTGGCTGCGGCTTGTTCCTTCCGACGCTGAATCTGGAATTCGCGCTCTTCTTCAGCATCGCGGCGCTTATAAGCCTGATCCTTTCGTTTGGTGAAGGTTTTCTTCTGGGGTCTCTGATGCTCTTGCGGTGGTGGCAGGTCATCGCCCATCGGTGAAGGTCTGAAGCCGCCGGGCCGGCCGCCTTGGCGCGGAGTGAATCCGCCACCTTGAGGAGCCCTTGGGGCAAAACCGTCTTGGCGCTGTCCTCCGCCCTGGTAGGGACGTTGAGAAGATCGCGGCCCGCTCTGGCGGGGAGTTCTCGGTCCGTCTTGCTGTCGAGCCGGTCGGCCTCCCACCGTTCCATACACCCGTCGACCCTGCTGTTGCTGGGGCGGGCGTTGTACCCGCTGAGGGGTATCATTGATCGTGAGGCCCTGGTTGGGTACCGGCGGAAGATTCGTCGGACGAATCACTTTCGGACCGGTATGCAAAGGCGAAGAACCCAAGCGATCGGAAACGACGGGCTCTTTGCGGACGATCGTACGGGCAGTCGGAGGAATCACGCTCTTCTCATCCTGCTTTTTCTGCGGTTCGCCTTTGTTCGCCACCTGCTTGGGAGCGGGCTTTGCCTTCACTACTTTTTTCTTTACCACCACAACTCGGCGTTTCTCGGTGGTCTTGGGTTTTTGTTCGCCTTCCTTGTCCGATGCGCCTTTCGTCTCCTCAACGGATTCGTTGGGGGCGACTACTTGTTTAATCAGAGTGATTTTAGGCTTCTTTTTCTCTTCCGTCATTCTTTCCTCTACGAATTACTCTTCCTCAAACGCCAAACCGGTGCCGCAGTGGGGGCATATATCCATATCATCGGTGATGATGCCGCCACAGGCGGGGCAGATGTACTGCATCTCTTCATCATCATCCTCGACGATATCGACGTGTTCGGTAATGGTATCCTTAATACGAATCAACTCTTCAGCAGTGAGATTCTCCAGAGCCGCCAATTGCTCATCATCGATATTGATGAATTCTTCAACGGTATAAATATCGTAGAAGTGCAGTTTCGCGATCAGCTCTTCTCCGAGAGGCAATTCGGTTAGGGCAATCTCATCCTCATCGATTCCGAAATCCGCCCTCTCTTCTTCGATAAATACCGGCTCTTCAAAGTGAACAGGCTCGTCGCTGTAGTACTCTTGACCATCTTCGTCGATGAAGATCGATTCCGCTCGATAGCGAGCTTCTTTGGCGATATCCATCTCTTCGAATTGTTCCTGAGTCTTTACGTCGATCATCCAGTCCACCAGCTTGTTGGCAAGACGGACATTCAAGCCCTGCTTGCCGATAGCCAAGGAGAGCTGGCTCTCATCGACGATGGCGACGGCGTGATAGATGTTTTTGTCAATGATCACGACATCACGAACCTGAGCCGGGGAGAGGGCGTTGCGGATGTAATTGACCGGATTGGGATCATACCGCAGGATATCGATCTTTTCCCCTTCTATCTCGCTCATGATAGTCTGAATACGATTTCCCTTCAACCCGACACAGGCGCCGACGGGATCGATCTCATCGTTGCGGGAGGCGACTGCGACTTTCGAGCGATAACCGGCCTCACGAACGATTTTTATGATGTCAACCTGATTCTGGGCGATTTCGGGAACCTCCACTTCAAAAAGCCGGCGCAGCAGTTCCGGGCTGGATCGGGAAAGGATGACCCGCAGCCCCCGTTCCGCCTTTTCGACTTTTTCCACGTAGCACTTGATTTTATCACCGCTTTGGTAGCTTTCCCGACTCGATTGGTTGCGCTTGGGAAGCAGGCCTTCCGTGTTGCCGATATCGACGTAGATATCTCCGTTAGGAAGCTGGCGGCGGAAGTATCCGATGATCACCATCCCCTCTTTTGCCTTGTACTCGCTGTAAAGTGTGTCTTTTTGGATGTCCCGGAAGCTTTGATGGGCGCGCTGTTTCGCCGACTGGACACTGATTCTGTCAAAGTCTTTCAAATCGACCGGAATCAGGAGCTCGTCGCCAATTGTGGCGCCTTCATGCAAGGCGACCGCCTCGGAATATGGAATCTCGGTTACTTCATTATACCAATTGTCATCATCGACGACGAGGCGGCGGCTGGCCATCTCAACGGTGGTAAAATCATCGCTGAATTGAATTACCGCGTTCTCATCGGTACCGAATTTACGCTTGAATGCAGCCCGAAGAATTTCTTCAATCGTGGTGATCACCAGCTCTTCACTAATGTTTTTTTCTGCGACCATCGCACGTACTGCATCGCCAATATCAGTTGCCATGTGGTCTATCCTCCCATCGGTGATCGAGTTTCGCTTTTTGAATCTCATCAAACTCGACCGATTTGCGTTCCAATTGTTCTTTTGTGTCTTCAACGAATACATCGCTGAGGGTCAGGGAGTTCTCCTGGACCGACTCGATCCTTCCGCTCATCCATCCCTTGAGGATCGTTGAATAGATCCGTACTCGTTTTCCGATATACAGCGTAAACTCGTACACATCCTTCAGATTGCGCTGCAAGCCGGGGGTGGAAACCTCTATACCCACCTCTCTGGTGTCGTAGAGAACGTTCAGTCTCGGTGCAACGATCTTATGAACCGTCGCACAATCATCCACTGTGGTATTTCGGTTTTCAGCCATAATCACCATATTCACTCCGACGCGTCCTCGACTTTCGAAGATCGAGAGATCGACCAAGCGAAGATTGACCGCCCGGATCAACGGGTCGAAGGTGACAAACAGCGGTGTTTCCTGAATCCCTTTGTTCAACATGCGCGTTTTGTTACTCCATAAAAAGGGGATGCACCTTTCGGCGATCCCCCAATAATCAATAAATCCTGCTAATATCATAATGTGATAGCCAAAACGTGTCAACATAACCCTCTTGTGTTTACGATTCGGCGATTGTCACCACGAAGGGATTGATACCGAAGGTTTCTCTAAGGATCTTCCTGCAATCAGAGCTCGTCTTTCCCGTCGTATAGATATCATCCAGGAGAATGATCCGCTTGTTCTTGATTTTCATGCTCCTCTTTATAAGGCCGACAGTTCCCTTCTTCTGAATCAGGACCGGGCAGGTCGGCACTCCGATCTGCCGGCTCAGCTCCATGGAAAACAGCAGCATCTGGTCATATCCCCGCTGGCGGAAACCTCCTTGGGAGGCGGGAATCGGAACAAGGAGGCCGGGATCCATCATGCTCATCATCGGAACGAGAAGCTTGGCGAGATAGTGAACCAGTCGATGGTCCTTCCGGCTCTTGTGAAGGGCAAGCAGACGGGCCAGCAAGCCTTCATACCCTCCCCAGCTGATTCGGCCTTCAGTACACCATGAGCAACGATAGGTCGAATCGAGACACGGCAGGCGACATTCGGGACAGCGATGGTCATAGAGACGGGCGTACGATCCCGCTTGGACCTTCTCATCACATGGGGGGCAAAGCGGCTCATCGCTTATGCGACCGCATCCGGCACAGTACATGCTCCTTATGGAGAAAAAGATGCTACTTCGCTTTCAGCCGTTCCTGCAGTTCTTTCAAAAAGAGCAGTGCATCGACCGGTGTTGCATGTTCGATTGCAAAGCTATCCAAATCCACAAGAACCTGTTCTTCGACTTCATTATAGGAAGAGGGATGATCCTCTTGTTCGCTGAAGAGATTCATCTGCAGGGAGGAAAGATCGTAGTCGGCGAAGTGCTGACGTTGGAAGCTTTGGGCGTTTTTAAGGATGCTTGGGTGAATGCCCGCCATTTTAGCGACGTTCAAGCCGTAAGAGGAGTTTGCGACCCCCTCGATGACCCGTCGTAAGAACCGAATCTCTCTTCCCTGCTCCAACACCTCCAGCGTGAGAAGCTGAAGGTTCTGCAATTCGGTCCGGGCAAGCTCATGATAATGGGTGGCAAAGAGCGTCTTGGAACCGATGTGGATAAGCTGTTTCATCACCGCGTACGCGATCGACATTCCGTCCTGCGTCGATGTTCCCCGGCCAAGCTCATCGATGATGACCAGCGATGCCGACGTAGCGGTTCGAAGGATGTGCGCCGCCTCCAGCATCTCGACAAGGAACGTCGATTCGCCACGGGCCAAATTATCGCTTGCTCCCACCCGGCAGTAGAGCCGATCAACAAGGGAAAGCGTCGCTCTGGTCGCCGGAACGTACGATCCGATCTGGGCAAGAAGAACGATGAGGGCATTCTGGCGAAGATACGTAGATTTTCCCGCCATATTGGGACCGGTGATCAGACAAAAGCGCCGGTGCTCTTTTTCTATCGTCAGCGGATTGGCGACAAACTCGCCGGGGGGAAGGTTGGCTTCGACCACGGGATGGCGTCCTCCTTCGACGATGAGGCAATCCTCGTCGACAAACTCCGGCTTTACGAAGGAGGAGACATGAGCCCGATGGGCCAGGCTCTGATAGCAGTCGAGATCGCTTAGAAACGTCGCGATCGACAAGAGCGTCTTTTGAGCGGCGAGGGTTTCCTCGACCAGCTTTTCATAGATCGCCCGCTCATACTGCTCCGCATCCAGTGCCGCGTGTTGAATTCTTCGCTCCAATGCGATCAATTCGTCGCTGGTGAACCGCTCGGCGTTTACCAGCGTCTGCTTGCGGTAGAACGTGGCGGGCATCTTGTCGGCATGGACTTTGGTCACTTCGATGTAGTGACCGAGAATTCGGTTGTTGCCCAGCTTTACCGTCGGAATACCGGTCTTAGCTCTGAGTTCTTCAAGATACTCCTCGAGCAGCTCTTTTCCTCCGCCTTTGATCTTCCTGAGCTCATCAAGCTCGGCATCGTATCCGTCAAGAATCACCTTTCCCTCTTCAAAGGGACCTTGGTGGCTCGGATTCAGCGCGCGATCGATGTGAGTCGCCAAGGCGAGCGCCTCCTCATGCTCCCGGTGCGTAGTGACGAGGAGATCCCGGTAGCGCTCATCAAAGAGAAGGAAAAAGCCCCTCAGCGCTTGAGCGATTCCGCTGATGTCTCTGGGCAGGTGGCGAGCCATCACCACCCTGCTGGTCAACCGTTCCAGGTCAAGGACCTGTTTGAGTTCATGCCGAACCCGTTCAAGCTCCTCGCGATCGTGATACAGCAGATCGACCCATCGGTGGCGGGAGGAAATCGCCTCTTTTCTCGCCAATGGAGAAGCTACCCATTGTTTCAGTTTTCGGGTTCCCATCGAGGTAACCGTCGAATCGATCGAATCAAAGAGCGTATACCGCGACGATCCGTCGGCGAGGTTGGCAAAAAGCTCGAGCGATTTTCTGGAATCCTCGTCGATGTGCATGAACTCGTCGGAATGAACTAGGGTGAGAGTGTCGATCTGTTTGAGGGAGGAACGGGCGGTTTGCTGAAGATATGATAAGAGCGCACCGGCGCTTGAAAGATAGGGAGCATAATCATCGATGCCGAACGCTTTGAGGGTATGGACTTCAAAGTGTTCCAGCAGAAGCTCATACGCTTTCTTCGCCGAGAATTGATACGGAGGAAGCTTGGTGATCATCGCCGAAGTCTGATCAACCGCCTCTTTGAATTCGCCCAACAGAAAGTATTCATCCTCATTGACCAGCAGTTCGCGGGGGCGGATCTCCTCAAGGAGGGCAAGCAGGTGGATATATTGTGCATCGTGCTCCACCTGGCGGACAAAGAATATACCCGAGCCTACATCGGCGTAGCTGGTGACGATCAATCCCTTCTGGATCGTTGCCGCCATCAGGAAGTTCGTGTCACGGGCCTGAAGGAAATCATCCTCGATCACCGTTGCCGGGGTTACGACCTGAACGACTTCCCGTTGGGCGAGCTTTTCGCCGGTAAGAGTCTGTTCACAGATTGCGACCTTCTTCCCGGCGTCCAGCAACCGCTTGATGTAATTTTTGGCTGCATGATAAGGAACCCCAGCCATTGGGACCCCGCCGCGGGCAGTCAAGGTGATATTCAGCAGGCGCGAAACCTCGATCGCATCGTCTTCAAACATCTCATAGAAATCACCGAGGCGAAAGAAGAGAACCGAGTCGGGATGCTGCTCTTTGATGGAACGGTATTGAGCCATCATCGGAGTATCGGTTCGTGGTTCTTTACTCATATCAATACAACGTCGTCGTGATCGCGAGAATCAGTTTCAAGCCGCTGGTATCGTTCTGTCCCCTGAACAGGAAGTGGTTCGTATCCCATGCAAAGGTGTTGTCGATATACGTCGCATTCTTCACCAGGTAGAGACCGAGCGGGAATCCCGGCACTTTGAGTTTGATTCCTCCACCGGCGGAGAAGTACCAGGAAAGCTGATTCATCGTCGTTTCCTTGAGGCTTTGGCTCACCCCGCTTGCTGAAATGTAGAGTTCGGCGGAGAGCACGTTATGCACCAACGGCCAGGACACGGAGAGCTGAGTGTCCCAAAGGAACGCCTGGTCGAAGACGACGGGAAAGCCTCGAGCGGTGTTCATTCCATCAAGGTAGAGCATCTCATATCGGGTCGCCCCCA
Source organism: Spirochaetales bacterium (assembly GCA_012519115.1). GTDB lineage: Bacteria > Spirochaetota > Spirochaetia > Sphaerochaetales > Sphaerochaetaceae > Sphaerochaeta. The sequence goes on along the minus strand of JAAYQW010000051.1, from coordinate 27,419 downwards.
TCTTTGCGTCATACCAATCCCATCCCTGCTCCCCGTCCTGGGTTGCGGGATTGTGGAATTGAGGCAGCATCGCGCCGACCGTCGTTGTCATGCCGAGCACAACGTTCGCCGGTTTTTCCTCAAGCTGAAAGCTGAAGAGAGTGAGGTATCCGCTGAGACTGGTCGAGGTTCGCATATAGTTGGAAAGACCGAAGAGGATTCCTCCGGCATAGGTAAAGGTCTCGGAGAGGTAATATCCACGGCTCGTATTTTCAATGCGGTCACGCCCGTCCCAAGCGAACGTAAGAGAGAGGCGGTTCGAGAATTGCCACTTTTCGCCATACTGCTTGATCAGCCATTCATAGGGATCGTAGATGTCTTTATCGTATTCCGCCTTGTTCAAGCCGATCGACACCCCCACCCCTATCGAGAGCGCGCCGGGACGGAACATGAACGTATATCCGGTGTTATATCCGAGGGAGAAGCGGAATTGCACATATTCCATCAGTTTGTCACTGGAGGGAAATGCCTGACCTGCCGCTTGGTATGCCTGATAGCTTTCATACCCATTCGGATAGGTGTTGGAACTGGTCGAGGTGGTGAAGTAATCACTGCCCTGACCGCGGGTGAGCGTGTTTTCTTTGACACTTCGTTCGAAGGAGAAGGTAAATCCGTTGGACCATCGATAGGAACGGAACCAATCATCCTGAAAGGCGACCATCACCGTCTGGGTATCGGGGCTGAGGTTGGTCGAGACGGAAAGATCCCGGCCGGTGCCGCCCAGGTTCTTATTGGACCATTGCAGGAACCCGCTGACGGGAAACCCGTCAACGTTGCCGCCGAATGTCGCCCCGAACTGAAGATCCATCTGGTTTCCTTCCGTTACCGTAAAGACGGGGATGACGGTTCCCTCTTCCGTTCCGTTGAGGATATCGAATTGGACATCGGTGACGATGAGCGTGTTGTAGATATTCTGAGCGGATTTGATAAGCAGCTCTTTGGAGAAAACATCCCCTTTCTTGAACGCCAGCTCGCGTTCAAAGACGTACGGTTTGGAACGAGTGATTCCCTCAATACGCACATCCTCGATAATCGCTTGCCGGTTCTCCTGAACATGGAGCCGATACAAGATCGTCTTGTCTTCCTCATTCCGAACCTCCTCGCTGCTGATCAGGTTGAAGATATACCCGTTGTTCCAATAGAGGTCGGTGAGAGAGGCTATTTGAGCTTGAATTCGGGAGAGATCCAGAACCGAACCTGTTTTTATCGAGATGAGGTTTTGAAACTGTTCATCGCTGAAGACTTCATTGCCGCTGACTTCAATTCCGCCGAAGAACCATTGACTGCCTTCGACAACCGGGTAGACCAGCCTCAGGCGGGTGTATTTATCATCATCGGAAGAGATGTCTTCAACATAGGCGGGGCCCACTTCGACATCGATATACCCACGATTTTGATAGTATTGGATGATCGCTTTCCTGTCTTCCTCTTCCAAGAGCGGGTTGTAATACCCCGGGTTGAAGAGCGAAACGCTTTTACTCTCAAGCTGTTTGGCAAGGCTTGCAGGAGGAAGGGAGTCCACTCCCTCGAAGGCGATTTCGCCGATTCGGGACTGACTGCCCTCTTCGATCTCAATGCGGATCGATACGGTATTGGTCGCTTCAGCTTCGGTATAGGTTTTTTCGACCTTCGCGCTGATATATCCTTTTTCTTGGTAGAGCTGTTCAATGAGGCCCACAGAAAGATTGAGGGTATACTCATCGAAGAAGCTGCCTGCATGAACAAGCGAAGCATCAAGAATATCTTTTGTCTTGATTCCGCTGTTGCCTTCGATCTGGACCTCGTTGACGTACGGCAACTCTTCAAAGTGCATGACGATGCTCAGCTCGTTTCCGCCTTCTCCGGCACGCTCGGCATCGGCAAGAAAGTAATAGAAATATTCCAAAGCATAGAGTTTCGATTGAAGCTCATTGAAGAGCTCGTCACTGAAGGGTTTGCGAAGGTATTCGTATTGGATGTCGAGAATTTCACTTTCTTTTACGTTCAACAACCCGGTGTTGACGAAGGAAGCGATCGGCCGCCCCATATACCAGGGCTCGGCATCACCGGCAAAGACATTCATGGCGGCAAGCAGGATCAGTAGCGCTACCCAGAGAATTCGACGATATAAGCTCTTCATAAATGGTTCCTCTTACCTCCCTAACGCAAAACGATGCGTTTGGTTACACTCACGCCCATCGTATCCAAAATATCAATGAACGACAACTCGTTCGGCTGGGTGAACAACGAGAAGGTAAGCAGCGGGTTATGCCACTCGATCGAGAGTTCAAGGTTCAAAGAAAGGTCGGGAGCAAGGAAAGGATTGCGGATCTTGTTCGGTTCGGTGGCGCTCAAATGGAGCAATGCCTGGAGGAAGAACTCCGTTCCGATATATTTGCCCATGAAGATCACCGTGTTGTTCAAATATCGGGCGAGGGGCGAAAAGGTCGTTCCAAGCGTAGCTCCGGGCAACGTGTCCAGAAGAATGTTTTGAAGAATGTTGGATCGCAGGCTGAACATATCCAATCCGAGCGAAACCCGGATCGTTTCCGTCAAAGCGCTGGTTTGGAACACATTGATGTATCCGAGCCGTTCAGCTACGTTCGTCGCGGCGGCGGCCAGATGTGCGACGGAATACAAGTTGAATTGCCCGTATGCGCCGCTGGGGAGAATGCTTTGGCCCAAAATCTCGAAGATCTCGTTGGTATCTTTTGCCGGAATTGATTCAAACTGGGGATTCAATGCGGTAAAGCTCGCTTCCCGGAGAATCAGAAAGATATCGACCCGGTTGCCGCTTGAATCATAGTCGGTAAGCTTCGCCCGGAGGTTGATCGTCGGTTGGACGGAAGGGAGCCCTCCGAATGACTCGGTGTGTACGCTGAGGGCACCTTCGGTGATGAAGAAGTCTTTTTGGAAATAATAAATCTCACCGCTGCGGAGCGCCAGGCTCCCGTCCATCGTGACCTCATCGGTGAGATGGTCATAGGTGAAGGACAGCTTCTCTCCTTCACTGATCGTGGCTTTGATGATGGGGTTCGTGATATTGGGATAGAGGAACGTCACCCCTTTATCGGTAGTGAAGTTGAAATTGGATGAAGTCGAGTTTTCAGCGGTATACCAATATGGCAAGCCTCTGACACCAAGGCTTATGATGGCATCGCTGATGAGCAGATCCCCGCTGATCCACGTCTCCAGCCCCTTTCCCCACAGGTTGAACGATCCCTCCGCCCATAATTTGAGGTCGGCGTCATACCCGAGCATCGGAATCCACAAGTATATGGGATCGTCAATCGATTCAATCGTGACCTCATAATGATCGAGACCGAGACCGTCCAGCTGAGCACGCAATAACGAAGTTCCCGTGACAACGTTCCCCGTTTTCTGGTTCGTGCTGAAGAAAGGAAGATGAGGGCTGATCGCCCGGCTTCCGTCAATCGAAACGCTGAGGTTCTTCAGTGAAATGATATCGTCGTACACCCAGAATGTCGTCATTTGAGAGGAGTCGACGCTCAATTGTCCGTATATCCTCGGGCTTTGCATCGATCCGGTCAGAAATGCGGTGCCCTTTGCAGTTCCTTCAAGGAAGGCGAAAATCGGCTTTAAGTATGTCCGGTTCAAATATGGCAGGGGGAATACGATATCCTCTACCTTCACCCCAAAGGATTCCGGTCTCAGGTTGGCGGTAATCGTCGCTCCGATTCCAAAGGAGGGATCGAGTCGGGCGGAAAGAGTACGCGTCCGGTATTCATACCTGCCCTGCAGGAATGAACCCTCAACGGTGAGTGCCGTACCATCGCTCTCCAAGAAGTGGGTTCCTCCCGTAAAGCCGCCTTCACCAAAAATCAGCGGCTCACCGATCGTAACGCGAGCCGTTCCGATTCCTCGGGTGAGAAGCGGTTTTGCAAGACCGGGAAGCATAAAAAGATTTTGAACTCCGGGCAACGCCACACTCGCCTGAACATCCAGCCGGCTGAGCTGATCGATATACGAGAGGTGGCGGATATGCTCAAAGGATCCCTGTATTCTGGCTTCCTCGTTTTCGATCGTGAGCAAGTCTCCGCTGAATGTAAGCTCCTTCAATCGGAAAAAAGAATCATAGAGGCGGAACACGTCGCTTTCGGCACTGATTTTCGTTGAGAGCGAGGTCGTATTGCTGCGGAAGTTCGCTGAACCGGAGAGTTCGATCTTGGAAGAAAGATCGCTCGAACCAATGAGCGTAAGATCGAGATAGGTGCCTTCAAGGGCGGAAACAAACGAACCAAGGGAAAGACCATTGGTCGTGATCATCGATTGCAAGCGGTTTGAAGACCCGAGTATCGTGGTTTGAATGATGGGCGACTCATCACGGAAGATCGAAAGATCGAAGGAAAATGGCTGGAGATAATGATGTGCCGGCAAGGAAAGCAAGGGTGATCCCTGATAATGGGCGTTGCCGGTGTAGGTGTGAATCCAATCGGTGAAGCGAGCGTTGCGGATGAAGAATTCATCACTGGAAACACTCAACTGGGCATCTACGCTATATACAGTAGGACCTATTGTAAGGTTGTGAATGGAAATCTGATCGCTTTCAAAGAGGAAGGCGGAGTAATCGTGAATTGTAAGGAGAGCTTTTCCACTGATCGAGGTATGGCTGACGGGAAGGGTGAAACAGGAGGCATCAAATGCTATCGTGATGAACGGCATCAGAGTTCCTCCGATGCTCAACGCCCGCTCTTGCTCAAGATGAAATTCCAGAAGCGAAAGATCGACATCAAGCGTAAAGGGATACGCCATATCGAATAGGTGTACCTCCCCCATTCCTTGGACAAGACGCTGATCCTTCAGGCTGACATCAAAGCTCACATCAAGGCCACGAATCAGCGGTGTCGAGAAATCAAGGGTTATGATTTCTTTTACCCTTCCTCGGATATCCAGCGTTGCAAGCAATTGATTATCATGAATCTGAAGAAGCCTTGCTGCACCCTGAGTGAAAGAATCGGTCAGGTTTGTCACGCCGCTGTATGAGAGTTGGTATCCTTCAGCGGAGAGCGCGGCGGTGCGTACATCGACCAAATCTTCCACGACCGTTGCGGTAAAGAGGAAGCCGGCGGAGCTTTCAAAGCGACCCAATCGCACCGTACTGAGCGAACCGTCCAAACTGATCCGTCCGTCAAGACCCAATACGTTCCCCTGCCCGATTCGAGTGGTGATGAAGAGGTTTCCCGTCAGTGCGGTATCCTGGGTGTAGTAAGGGTTCAAGAACGGAGCATACTCGGTGAGCAGCGGTTCGATGACACCCAACGAAAAATGGTTGAAGCGGCCGGTGAGGCTGAAATCAAGCAGGTTGTCGTTCACATGTTCAGCTTGAGCAAGGAGTCGAAGGTTTGTCTCCTGTTCAATGAGAGCATCCAACGACTGAGCACCGGGGTCTTGCTGGTAGGAAAGTGAAAACGTGAAGTTTTCCGTAAACAAGTGTGAGGCAAGCGCTTGAGAGGAAGCTCTTGCGACAATCTCTCCGCGAGAGCGGTCATATAGGAAGGATGTCTCCAAAGGAAATCGGATTCCAAATGCATCGGACACTTCAGTAAACGCCGAACTTTGAAGCTCCACTTTTTCAATCGTTCCCGTTCGATAGACTCCTTGTCCGAGCGTTTCAAGAGATCGAAGAGCGATGTTGTAACCCAGCACTGAGACCTGTCCTTCAGAAAGAGAGGAGGCAACGTGATAGAGGTCGTCGTCTCGAGCGCCGAGGTGTACTTCCATGCCTGAGAGAGTGAGAACCGTTTCAAGAACGGTGAGGTCGATTCGTTCGCTTCTGAGGAGGACCGTCGTCAGGTCATGGATGGAAAGATTGATATGCGAGCCTTCACCTTGGATATCAGGCGTGTTTACAGACACGGAGGGAGCGCTGAGATTGATTGTTGACAATCGATCGTCGAGATAGGCGCCGTTGAAGGAGAGTTCGGGGGTTTTGACCTTCACGTCACCCCTTTGATAGAGCCCCTGCATCAGGTTTGCCCGTGCTCGAACCGATCGATCGAGGAGGTTCACTATCTCCCCTTCAACCGAAAGGTTTCCGATCGTCATCTGTTGGTCATTCACATCCGCCGTCGCATCAAACGTGCTGAAGGTGAAGAGTCCGCTCTGCTGAAGGTTGACCAGAAGATCGGAGGATTGAAGAGTAAAGAAAGGATTGGTCGTCGCCAGATGTTGGGCCTGGATCGTGAAAGATGGAAGATCATCACTGAGCTGCCAGTGAAGAGCGATGTCGATATCCTCGACCGCGATGTCTCCGAAGGGGATTTCCGCTTCGAAGGAACCTCCGGTCCCCAAAGCTTCAAGCTGAAGGCGGTCTACCCAGGAACGAAGAAAACGGGGAACGGAACCGGAGTCTTCGGGGGGTTTGAACTTGGGACCAAGGAAAATCTCCGGTTCTTCAAATGAAAGGGACACGATCGGCTTTGAAGAGAAAAGAGAAAGAAAAAGCTTGAAGAGTCCCCCTTCCAAGTTGGTCTTGTCGATCGTGATTGAAAGATCTTCTTCATGCCGGTAGGAAAGATTGTTGATCGTCAGATCGGCGAAGAGGTTCCGTTCGATCGAGGTGAAGGACAGGTTCGACCTTCCTTCAGAGGAAAGACCTGCGAGAAGATAATCGCTGAGGAGGCTTGCCGGTGAATGCTTTGGCTCATCAAACACCAGGACCCAGCCGACGATGGCTGTGATGAGTAGGAGGATGCTCGTAGCGGTAATGATATCCTTTGCCCGGGTATGAAATTTCACAAGCTTTGACCTCAAAGATGAGTATAGCGTATCTGCTTGTCTTTGACAGCCTGTGAATTGTGGATTTACCCTGCCGCATTTTTAGCGTAGGATAGGCATATGAGCACGATTTTGAAGAATTTTATCGTATTTGAAGGACTGGACGGTTCCGGCACCACGACGCAGATGCAGCTGCTGGCGGAAACATGCGACCGCAATTCACGCTTGTGCAAAGCGACCTTCGAGCCAACCGACAAGTCGATCGGCCGCTTGGTGCGTTCTATCCTGCAAAAGCAAGTGGTTACGACGCCCCTCGCCCTCGCTCTCCTCTATGCCGCCGATCGGGAAGATCATCTCTATAACCCGATCTACGGAATCGCCGCTGAAGCGGAGGCGGGTCGACTGGTGATCAGCGACCGGTATCTCTACTCCTCATTGGCATATCAAAGCGTTGAATGCGGCTACGAAACGATTGTCGCCCTGAATCAGTTCCCTCATCCGGAGTATCTGTTCTTTCTCGATACCCCGGTGGATGAGTGCCTCAGAAGAATCGCTCATCGCAAAACGGAGTCCGAGCTGTTTGAGCATCAGGAGTTCCTGGTTCAAGTCAAAGCCAACTATGAGCGAATCTTCGAAGATCTGGATCCCGAGGTGAAACTGACTCGAATCGACGGGCTTTTGCCGATCGAAGAGATCTCCGAAATCATCAGACGGACAATCTTCTTCAACGGATGAACATCGCATCTCCATAGCTGAAGAATCGATAGCGCTCGGAAACGGCGTGGCGATATGCCTCGTCGATCAGGCGTTTCGAGGCGAACGTCGAAACCAGCACCAACAGCGTCGATTCGGGGGTGTGGAAGTTCGTGAGCAATTGATCGACGACATGGAAACGGAAACCGGGGCGGATGAACAGATCCGTTTCTCCGTACCCGCTTTTGATCATGCCGGTTTGCTCATCATAGGCGGATTCCAAGGTCCGCACGCTCGTCGTTCCCACCGCCACGATCTTTCGCCCTTCCCTCTTCGCCTTCATTACCTTCGAGGCGACCGCCTCACCGATCTCATACGATTCGGTGTGCATATGATGGTCTTCCAACCGTTCGGTTCGAACCGGCAAGAACGTTCCTGCACCCACATGAAGCGTTACGGATGCGATTTCGATTCCTCGTTCATTGATTCTCTGCAAATGATCTTCGGTAAAGTGCAGACCGGCGGTCGGGGCTGCGACAGAACCTTCACGTCGGGCATAGATCGTCTGATACCGGGTTTCGTCACTGGGATCGTCGGAGCGCTTGATGTACGGCGGAAGGGGAACGTGTCCCAATCGATCGAAGAACGTTTCATCGATCGGAGAAGAGAACGATACCACTTTTGAACCGTCATTTTGTTCCGCTACGATCGCAGCTTCATAAGATTGAAAGCGGTAGCGCTTCCCTATTCGCTGACGTTTGCTCTTTGTTACAAACGCATTCCACGTTTTATCAGAGTTTTCCGATAAAAAGAGAAATTCCACGATTCCGCCGCTTTCGCTTTCCGCATAGAGACGGGCTTTTCGGACTTTCGAGTCGTTGAGGACGAGCAGCGAGCCTTCCTCCAGGAGATCGGGAAAGCCTGAAATGCGGTCATCATGAAACGAGTCGTTTGCTCGGTCTACGACTAACAACCGATCTTCTCCCCGAACTTCACTGGGTCGCTGGGCGATCAGCTCGGAAGGGAGGTCAAAAGAGTAATCCTTGATCGTCATCAGGTGTGTTCCGCTTCTTCTTGATATTCAATAATTCATATGCCTTGCTCGTGGCCATCCGGCCTCTAGGCGTTCGTTTAAGGTAGCCTTTTTGAATCAGGTAGGGTTCGTAGAAGTCTTCAAGCGATTCAAGCGCTTCCCCGACGCTGATCGAAAGGGTTTCCGCACCGACCGGCCCGCCATCGTAATGTTCAATGATCGCCCGAAGGATGTTGCGGTCTTGGTTCTCCAGCCCCTGTTGATCGATTCCCAGGCGCTTCAATCCATTGTGAACGATCTCATTGGTGATCGTTCCTTCACCGAGGACCGAGGCGAAGTCCCTTAGGCGGCGAAGCAGCCGGTTTGCGATCCGGGGTGTCCCCCGACTGCACCGGGCGAGCGTGAGGACCGCTTCTTCGCTGATTTTGACATCGACGATCTTGCTGGAGCGATGGATGATGTTCGCAAGTTCCTCTTCATTGTAGAATTCAATGTGGGCGGTGATTCCGAATCGGGAAGCGAGCGGTGATGATACGCTGCCCGCTTTCGTCGTTGCACCGACGAGGGTAAACGGGGGAAGCGGAATCCGCATCGTCCGTGCCGAGGGGCCTTGGCCGATGATCCAATCGATCTCAAAATCTTCCATCGCGATGTACAGCATCTCTTCCAAAGCCGGTTTCAGGCGGTGGATTTCGTCAATGAAAAAAATCGAATTCTCCGTCACATTCGTCAAGATTCCGGCGAGGTCTTTCGGTTTGTCCAACGCCGGGGCGCTGGTCATGCGAATCTCCGATCCCATCTCATTGGCGATGATCGATGCGAGGGTCGTTTTCCCCAGTCCCGGCGGTCCGATCAGAAACGTATGATCGAGAGCTTCTCCTCGCTTAAGCGCGGCTTGAATGAAAATGGAGAGGTTTTCCTTCAATCGTGCCTGACCTTGGAAATCCGCGAGCATTTTAGGCCTCAATGCATTTTCCTGGCGGTCAGCGATCTCCTGGAAGGAGGCTGAAACTACCGAGTTTTCGAGTAATTGGTTGTAATGATCCATATCCTCTCCTAGCTCAGGTTTTTCAGTGCGTGCCGGAACAACAACTCTTCAGCACTTTGGCGGCTCAGTTCTCCGATCTCCGTGGCAAACTCGACCTCCAGATTCTCGATGACCTCTTCCGAGCGGCGCCGCTCAAATCCCATCTCCACAAGCGCGTTCACCAGGTCCGCCCATACCGTCGCCCGAGAGGCCGTCTGTCTTGTCTTCGGCTCATCAAGCACCAGTACATTGCGCAGGGCAAGAACCATCTTCTGGGCGGTCTTGGGACCGATGCCGGGGATCGTGGAGAGGGTTTTTATGTTTCCGCTGTCCAGCGCTTCCGCCAGATGCCGCACGTTGATTCCGCTGAGAATCTTCAGGGCTTGTTTCGGTCCGATCCCGCTGACCGTCTGAAGCTGTACGAACGCTTCCCGTTCCGCTTCATCGTAAAACCCGTACAACGTCAAAGAGTCTTCTCGAACCTGCAGGGTCGTTAAGATCTTGATGAGTTTTCGCTCTTCCTTGTCAAGGCTTGAGAATCGGCTTGCGCTTTGATTGGAGACCAGGAGGATATATTCGATGTTGTTCGAGCGGACGATCATATATCCTTCTTTAATGGAGACTATCTCACCTATCAGGGCGTTGATCATCGGCTGTTCATCCTTATTCGAGTCGATTCATGGGCTTGCAGACACAATGCCGCAGCCAAAGCGTCCGCCGCGTGATCGGGGCGGGGAATCTTTTCAAGCGAAAGCAGAATCCGGACCATCTCCTGCACTTGAGTCTTATCCGCTCCTCCATAGCCCACGACCGAGCTTTTGATCACCGGGGGACTGAAGAAGTGGATGGGGATTTCCCGGTCGGTCAGTTCATGCATGATCGATCCGATCACTTTCGCCACGGGAATCGCGCTGGAGATGTTTTTGGCAAAGTAGATGTCTTCCATCCCGCAGATCTCAACGCTGTGCTCGACGGCCAAAAGACCGATATGTTTGGCGATGAAGTGGATCCGATTGCAATCATTCTCTTTGGTCGTTGTCCGGATTACCCCATACGAAACAAGCCGGGTGTGTTGCCGCATCGTTTCGACAACCCCCCAGCCTGTTTGGGCGAATCCGGGATCGATTCCAAGAATGCGCATCCCCTTATCCTTCATCCTCGAAGCCATCCGGAATCTCAAGGTTCGAGAATACCTGCTGGACATCATCCAGCTCTTCCAATCGCTCCAGAATTTTCAGCACTTTCCGGGTTCGTTCATCATCAAGTTCGACGGTCGTATCGGCGATCTTCGCGATTTCCGCGCTCTCTTCTTCAAAGCCCGCTTCCTGCAGCGATTCTAGAACATTGGCGAAGTCGCCGGGAGCGGTATATACCTCGATCATCCCGTCTTCATGGAGAACATCGTCCGCCCCATGATCAAGGGCCGCTTCGAAGATCTCCTCTTCGGTATATTTTTGATCGTCGTAGATGATCATTCCTTTTGTTTGGAACATGTAGGAGACCGAGCCGGTGGTGCCGAGCGTTCCTCCACCCTTGGTGAGCGTCGAGCGGACTTCGCTGGCGGTTCGGTTTTTGTTGTCGGTAAGGGTATCGATGATGATCGCGACTCCGCCGGGAGCGTATCCTTCATAGGTGAGTTCGTAGAAGACCGCGTTGTCCAGTTCGCCGCTGCCCTTTTTGATCGCCCGATCGATATTGTCTTTAGGCATGTTTTCGGAGCGTGCTTTTAAAATGGCGGTCCGCAGCGCCGCATTGGAATCGGGGTCTGGACCCCCGTTTTTTGCGGCGACGGAGATCTCTTTGATCAGTTTGGTGAACTTCTGGCCGCGTGCGGCGTCAGCAGCTCCTTTCTTGCGTTTAATGGTTGCCCATTTGCTATGTCCGGACATCGGGGGACCCCTTTGATGGTATAAGATTTCCTGTGCTCAAAAACTACCACAACCACTAAGGCCGGTCAAGGGCTTCTGCGATTGACTCGAAAAACCGTAGCAGGATTGCGTCAAGAACCATGTAGCCATTTTCTGTCAATATAAAGAATTGACCCGAGTCAGTATACCATGCGGAATCCAATGTCGCAATGATTCCGTCAAAGAGAGCGGAAAAATCATGCCCGGTTCGCCTTGAAAATGAACCCTTGTCGATTCCCCACCGGGTTCTGAGTCCCACCACGATTTCCTCTTCGATTCGTTCGACGGTATTAAGGCGTTCCATTACATATCCGCTGAAGGGCTTGCCATGAGCATAGCTTTGAAGATCCTGCTCCTGAGCGTAATGAACCAGAGCACCTTCTTCTTCGATCGTCGAAGCGGCGCTGCTGCCGAGGCCGATATATGTGCCGAGCGTCCAGTAGACGAGATTGTGTTGACTGTATTTGCCTTTTCGAGCGAAGTTCGAGATTTCATAGTGTTCGAACCCCAATCCCTTCAGGTACGCCCAGAGTTCATAGAGCAGAGAGGCCTGTTCGTCTTCATTCATGAAGATGCCGCCTTTTTCAAAAAGCCGGCTCCCCTCTTCGACGGTCAGACAATACAAGCTTACATGGTCGGCTGTGCAGAGGTTGAATATCCGGTTCAGATCGTTTTGCAGGTCGACGATCGTCTGACCTGGAATCGCGACGATCAGATCCACGGAGATTTCGACATCGCATGTATCATGAATCCGTTCGGCAAGTCTGAGCGCATGCTCGTTGACGCCGGAGGAGGTGTTCCGTCCGATTCTCCGCAAGAAACCATCGCTCATCGATTGAATGCCGATCGAAAGCCGGGTTATCAGCCCTTCCTCAAACAAGGGGAAGAATTCCTCGGTCAATGTTTCGGGATTGATCTCCATCGTAACTTCCCGTGGTCTGCCATGGGTGTGGACGAGCTTCAATAATGTATGGAGGCGTTCGGCACCCAGAAGGCCGGGGTTTCCTCCACCGATATACGCCGTGTCGAAGAATAGTTTTTTTTCGTTCACGAGAAAGGAAAGCTCATCAAGCAGGCGCTTGTGATACGGTTCAACCAAGGAAGCGTGCTTGTGATATACCTCCGAATAGAAGGTGCAGTAATCACACCGGCTCGCGCAAAACGGGATATGGATGTACAGGGAGCTCATCAGGCGTTGCCCATCGGTCTTACCCGGCCGGGCGGCCAGAAGCGGAACACGACGCTGCCGTTGATCGTGCTTTGATCGACCGGACCGAAATAACGCCCGTCCCGACTATTATCACGGTTATCACCCAAAGGAAGAATCGCATTTCGGGGAACATAGGTGCCGCGGCGGTAGTGGCTGGCTTCGGAACGTGCTTGAAGGCTCGTCGGATCGAGCAGATGCCGAGTTTCCGCCCGGGCTTTTTCAAAGGTGTAGTAATCGGGGGGATAGGAGAGATGCGCTACGCTGTTGTATCTGCTCTTCAGATGGTTCGGCGCGTTGTTTACATCAAACCCCTCTTCCTGATACCCGAACAACGATCCCCACGCATTCAGTCCACTGTACAATTCGGGATCGATCGAGCGATGGGGAGCGGGTGCCAATCCTGAATCTTCACGGAATGAGACCTCATCTTCAAAGGAGGTGAAGCCGACCTTTCTGAGCTCCGCATTCCCGTTGACGAAGCGAACGAGTTCTTCCGGCAACCCGATCGCCCGTTTCACAAAAAGCCGTTCAGCGATCGATCCGTCCTCATTGCGGTCGATGTTCACCAGTGAAAGCGTGCCGCTGAAGACGATCTGTGAAAGAATATCGAAGAGAGGTCCTTTCGAGTCGTATTCGGGGTTATAGAACGTGATGATCGCATCGCGCTTGACCTGTCGGTTTTTTGAACCGACCTTCGGCCCGGTGGGATACAGTTCGACTCCGTAAATGGTTTTTGAGACGAACACCCGATCACCGATGTCCAGCGTCGAAACCATCGAAGGCGTAGGAATCACGAAGAGCTGAAACAGATACTGGTTGATCAGCAAAACTGCGAAGACGGCGAAGACCAATGCATCTGCCCACCCTTTCAGCTCGCCCAGGAAGGTGCGTTTCGGCTTATTCATCTTGTGATGGAGGCGAACTGCCTTGCGATGGGTAAGATATCGAACAGTCGCACTCTCCAGGCGGGTTAAGAATCGGTCCATATGAGGCAAGGTATCACAACGGTTATTGGTTGACAAGGCAATGAGGGATGGCTACCTTACTTGTGTATGAAACCAAAGATCGATCTCCCTCCGGTAGAAGAGGTGGTTCTCCCGAAATTGTTCAATCTGAGACCCGGATATTATCTCCTCGGTCTCATCATTCTCATCGTGCTCTTGCTGATCTTTCTGTTCGGATTTCTTCCCGGAATCCGCAAAGGCGGACGATATGTTACGTTTGAAGCACCATTGAGCGAAACGGGAATCCTGCTGGATGGAACATACCTAGGCTCGGCGACTCATCAGTACTTCGTTCCCAGCGGCAATCATGCGGTTGCCTACATCAAAGCCGATCAAGTCTACGCTGAAACGGAAATAAGCATTGATCATCCCGTCTTTCTCACGAATCTGGTTCATCGGACACGGGTGGTTTCCCCTCCCCCGATCAATCTTTCCGAAGAAGAAAAAGCTTCGATCGTCTCTTTTCTCCTTAATGAAATCCAGGAGATCAGCAAATCGTTGGAGTATCCTGCCCAATTTCCGTATCAGCCGGTCTATGCCAATCTCCACAATGATCTGGAGGCTTTGCAGGTAAAGGATAAGAAAGCGATCGTCGATCTTGCCCTGAGCTTCATCAGCAATGATACGATGAAAGGCGAAGCAAAAGAGTTCTTCTCGATAGAGCCCAAATCCGCTCCCGTTCAATCGAGCGTTCAAGAGCTTCCGCCGGTTGGAAAACCGACGGTGCTTACAGCGGGCGATCTCACCATCGAGGGGTATTTTTATAAAGGCTCCTCCTTCGTCATCGGTGACGGAGCCGCGCCTCAGAGCGGCTACGCACTCGTCACGACCGAGGATTTTGTTTTGGCCAAGCGACCGGTATCCCAATACGAGTGGGCCGTCTTTGTTCAAGAGAATCCTCAATGGTCCAAAAACACGGTAAACGATTCCTCCTACCTCGCCGGTCTCTCGCTGTCGACGCAGTTTTCAACCGGCCGACCGATCTATAACGTGAACTATCATGCGGCCCGGGCGTTTGTCCGATGGCTCAGTGAAAAAAGCGGCAAGGAGGTGTTCCTTCCGACCGAAGCGATGTGGACCCAGGCGGCGTACAGCCAAGTACATACGGAGCGTGATGGATCCCTCACTCTTTCTGAAGCCTCGGAGCCTCTTCTCGGTCTTCTCGGCGGAGTCTGGGAGATGACGGACAGCCACTACATTCCACAAGGCAGGCATGCCGACTATGATCGGCTGCAGGAGCTCGCCAAGGCCTATCGTCTGCAGAAACAGGTGGTCGTCAAGGGCGGCAGCATGATCAGCAAAGACGTCACGATCGATTCGGTTGGCGTGATCGAACCGGATAGCGCACATGATTACATCGGATTTCGAGTCGGATGGTTTGAGTGATGAAGCATTCCAAGGATCATATCAAGATGCTCCAAAAGAACCGCAAGGCATACTTCAACTATGAGGTGGTTGAAGATCTCGAGTGCGGCATTTCCCTTGTCGGCACCGAAGTCAAATCGATTCGTGCCGGCCGGTTCAGCTTCGGGGACAGCTATGCGGCGATCAAAGACAACAACTTGGAGCTCATCGGTTTGACGATTCAACCCTACACTCACGGAAATATCCACAATCACGAACCAAACCGAAACCGTCGGCTTCTGGCTCATAAACGACAGATCAAGCAGCTGAGGCGGAAAGTCGATGAGAAAGGCTTTACGCTGGTTCCCACCGCGATCTACCTTAGGGGTAATCTCGTAAAGGTACAGATTTCTCTCTGTCGGGGTAAACAGCTGCACGACAAGCGCAATGCGATCAAAGCGCGTGATATGGAACGCGATGCCAAGCGCGAGTTGAAACAACTCAATTTCTAGAACATTCCCACAATCGTCCTTCTCTTCTGTCCATGAATAATCAATGGGTGGAAAGCGCCCGTATGTCATAAAAATCGGAAAATTTAAAAATTACATATTTTAATATAATGTTATTTTTAAGATATATTTAATGTATATTAAAATCATATATGCAATTTATGTATGTATTTATTATAACAAATATAGAATAGATATAAAATTTGGAATTTTACAAACACCTTAAAAATTATATATATTATTATAATATATAAGAATATATAGTTTTACATTTAAATATAACAAATAATACGCTAAGTTATTAAAGTAACATAGAATGTATATATACAGTATATAATATAAATATGTAAAAACTATGCAGGCACGAATAAAAATATCTACTTACTATAACATAGTAAGTAGGAAAGTCTTGTATTGTTGGCTAGAATGCGATATAACTATATATAATAAGATGAAATATAAATATCCAGATATATGGCAATATTTCTCATTTTAGAGAAGATTGAACAGATTATTGAACATTTTGTATATAGCAGGAGTGTGCCCTATGGCCATTGCACCATTTACCCTCTGTCGCATCAAAGGTAATGAACGGTTCTTTTATTACGCCCTTTTTCGTGATCCCGCTACCGGCAAGCGGGGGAATAAGAAGAGCGTTGAAGTTCTTAAGAAAGCATTGGGCGAATATGATGGAAACCCAATTACCAGGCGGGATGAAGCTGTTCGAATCTGCCAAAGGGCGTTGCAACAGGGATTGGTCTTCTCCAAACCATCAAAAGTCACGTTTCATGAGTACTTGGCCGGGTTCTACGATTGGACCAGGAGCGAATATGTAAAGCGTAAAAATCTTTTGCAGCCCGGTTCGTTAAACAAAGATTACATCCATATTCGAAATAACATGATCACCAATCATGTGTTGCCGGTCGTCGATCATGATCTGCTGCTCTCGGAAGTAACGCTTGATGATGTTGAGCGATTGCAGCTTTCTTTGGTAGAGGCGGAGAAAGTGAGTTTCAGCACGATCAATATCATCATGAGTGCTGTCGGTGTAGCACTCAGCGAAGCCCAAAGAAGAGGGCTTCTCGATCGAACAAAAACCGTAGCTGTTGAACCGCTGTATGTGGTCCATAAACAACGCGGCATATTAACGGAAGATGAATTGATTCGGTTCATGGTCTATGCGAAGGAACACAGTGAAAAGCGGATCTACCTTGCCATCCTCCTTTCCCTGCTGACAGGAATGCGCAGCGGAGAGCTACGGGCGCTCAAGAAATCCGCGCTTGGTGAAGACTCGATCATCATCGAACATGCGTATGCCGATCATGCCGGATTGAAGATGCCAAAAGGCAAACGGACTCGGCTCGTCCCCTGCCCTTCCTATGTGATTGATGATCTTCATGCTTTGGCGGAGAGCAATCCGTATGAGGGTGAGCATGATCTGGTCTTCTGGTCAAAGCGGGGCGGCGGGTTTGTATCCAGCCATTATTTCAGCTCCCGATTCAAAGAAGAGCTGATCGCAAGCGAGGTCTTTACCGCTGAAGAGCTCAAAGAACGGAATATCTCCTTCCATTCGTTGCGCCATATGGCCAATACCTTGCTCAGAGGTCACGTCGATGAGCATATTCTTCGTCTGACGATCGGCCACTCCAGTCAACAACTTAGCGATCTGTATACTCATGTAAGCCAACGCACCCTCCAAGCCGTTGCGCTTGCTCAAGAGAAAACGATTCTCTCATTGCTTGAAAACGATGAAACTGCTTAGCATAGCTATTGGACATATGTGCATATATGTATGACTCTTATGATGAAATACCCATGAATATTCCTTTTACAGGAAATTCAAGGGCAAAAATTGCTATTTATCAACGGTTGGAGAGTTTCTCTGAACAATCGCTTGTGGTACAGTGGATTCAATGGAATGAATTGGAGGTAAAATAATGAAGTTAGCAGTTCTTGCTGACATCCATGGAAACCTTCGTGCTTTGGAAGCTGTACTTACTGATGCCTCACAAGCCGGAGCCGAAGATATCGTGTTTCTCGGTGACCTTGTGTATAACGGCCTCGATCCTCAAATGTGTTTTGAGCTTCTGATGAAATATAAGCCAATTGTTACCATCAAAGGCAACAGCGACGAGTATCTGGAAAAGATTCCGTCATTTGTCGTGAACAATGAAGAGGATGAACAACTCTTGAAACATTACAAGTACACATCGATTAGGATGAGAAAAATGGCCCGTGAAGGGGTTGCCGCGTTCGATCTGACCAAGCAATTTGATGTTTGTGACGTGAATATTCTTGCATGTCACGGGACTCCGACAAGCATCAGCGACGGACTGTATGAAACAGACGAAAAGACCCCGATGCTTGCTAAAAAGATGAAAGAGGACGGCATTCAGCTCGTGCTTTCGGCTCACACCCACATCCCTTCCGATTTTACGGTCGATGATGTTCGATTTGTAAACCCCGGCGCAGTCGGATTCGGTCTGGACGGCGATACCCGCCCGAGTTACGCGATCGTCGAATGCGCCGATGGAAAGACACGAGTTCAATTCCGCCGTGTCGAATATGATACGAAAAAATATATCCAGGAAGTCGATCATGCTTTGGAAGGATTTCCACTCTTCAAGTTTCTCCGCTATACGTTGGAAAAAGGAAAAGCTCCGGCCTGACGATCCGATAAACATTGATACCCCCCTTCTTGTAGAAAGCGGGGTCTTTTTTGGAATCTGCTGAACAATCGTGAATAGATCATTTGGGCAACGTTATCGTGATGACCGTTCCTTCGCCAATCTTGCTGTTCATTTCGATTTTTCCGTTATGCAGAAGGGTTGCATGCTTTACGATGGAAAGTCCCAGTCCCGTACCGCCCGTATCCTTGGAATGACTCTTGTCAACCCGGTAGAACCGTTCAAACACACGTTTTTGATGCTCGATCGGAATCCCGATGCCGGTGTCCTTCACTCGGATAACTGCCTTGTTTTCGTCATCTGACACGGAAACTTCCACAAGACCGTCTTCATGATTGTACTTGATCGCATTGTCGCAAAGGTTGTAGATGATTTCGCTTAGAAGTCCACGAACTCCGTTCACACTGGCAGGGCTGCCGGCAAGCGATAGCCTTACCTTTCTGTCTGTTGCCGTATCTTGGAGCAATTCAAGCGTTTCGGTGGCAATTTCGTAGAGATCGACGTTTTCCCACGGGAGTTCGCCGCCTTCGTCGAGCTGTGACAGGTGGATGATGTCCTCGATGAGAATCAAAAGCCTGGCTGCTTCAGAGCGGATGCAGCCTCCAAAGCGCGGCATATCCTCCGGCTTGGCAACTCCGTTCTCGATCAGCTCCGCCCTACCCATAATGGACTGGAGAGGCGTTTTTAACTCATGGGATACGTTCGCGGTAAACTCGCGGCGTTGCTGTTCCAACAGAGCTTTTTCCGTCACGTCGAAAACGAGTATCGCGGTTCCAACAGCTTCATTGTTGAAGTCGATCCGGCTTGCGTTGATCTCATACCGCCTTCCGGCGCGTCGGAGCTTCGTCTGCCCATGCCCGCTGTCGGCGGCTGTTTTCATGGCGCCGCGGATCTCGCTGCTGCGTTCCACTATGAAGAAATCCTTCCCGATGCAGGAGGCATCCGTTCGAAACACATGCTGCGCCGCGGGGTTGATGGAGACGATGACGCCTTTATCGTTCAACAGCACTAAGCCTTCATTCATGCTTTGGGTAATCAGGGAAAACTCATCGCGTTTTTTATTAAGCTCGCTTCGCTGACTTTCAATTTGCCGTTTTTGGTGCGAAATGCGCAGAAGCAACGGGGAAAGCTCGTCATACGTGTTATTGTTCAGCGGATGTTCAAGGTCGAGGGTATTCAAGGAGGTGATCGTACGCTTGGCGATGCGGCTTGCCAGGATCGATGAAAGAATGATGGCGGCGACGAGAATGATCAAAACAGGTGTCAGCATACCCAAAAGAATCGAAAGAACGCTGTTCTTTGTAAAGGAAATACGCAAGATGCTGCCGTCTTCGAGACGCTTCGCGTGATAGAACGTTTTTGTCGTCAAGGTAGATGAGAAGCGTACGCTTTCACCGCTGCCGCTTTGAAGCGCATCGGCTATCTCCTCTCGCTCCAGGTGATTCTCCATGGATGCGGCGTCCGCCATGTTGTCATACAGAACCACACCTTCGGAAGTGATGAGCGTCACTCTGTACCCTTTCATGTCGAGGTTTTCAAGCCAATAAACACCACCCTCTTCAATGCCGTGGGTGATAATAGCAAGCTTGGTTTTGAGCTGTTCGTGCTGCTCTGCGAGAAGGGACCGGTACATCACGCTCATCATCAAGCCAAGGCATAAGACAAGCACGGCTACCGCAACGATGAGGATGGAGCGGAAGATATGCTTTTTCATGGGTGTGCCTCCAGCCGATAGCCAACACCGCGAACTGTTTCGACGATGTTGCCCGCGCTGCCCAGCTTTCGCCGAAGAGTTCGAACATGTACATCCACAGTGCGAGTCTCTCCATCGTAGCTTATACCCCAAATATCTGAAAGAATCTGATCCCGTGTGAACGCCCTGCCAGGGTTTTCGAGAAACAGCCTGAGCAGCTCGAATTCTTTGAGCGTGAGGTCGATGCGTACACCATCTACATGCACGGTATGCTCCGTCAGATTGACCATGAGGTTGTCTTTTGAAATGACCCTTGCACTTTCCCTAGGCTCGCTACGCCGCAAAACAGCCTTTATTCGAGATACCATCTCCATCATGCCGAAGGGTTTTACAAGATAGTCGTCCGCACCGAGATCGAGGCTTTGAACTTTATCATATTCAGCGCCCTTGGCCGTCGCCATGATGACAGGGATGTCTTTCGTTCTTGCATCGGCCTTAAGCGTGGAAAGTATTTCCACGCCGTCCATGTTGGGGAGCATCACGTCAAGAATGATGAGTCTAGGCAGTTCCTTTTGCATCGCCTCGAAGAACGATTCGCCGTCAGCAAAGCCTTCTGCCGCGAAGCCGGTGGAACGGAGCGTGTACAGCTCTATTTCACGGATACTTGCATCATCCTCTACGCAGTAAATCATGTTACATTCTCCCTTCGATGCAAGCCCGTCACGGAGAACAGCACCCATTCGGCGATATTTGTCGCATGGTCGCCGATGCGTTCGAAGTATTTGGCTATCATCAGCAGGTCGAGCGCATATTCACCATCCTGCGGGTGCTTCGCGATCATTCCAATCAGCGAGGTTTTTACTTGGTCAAACAGTTCGTCCACGACGTCATCATACTCCACGACCGCGTCTGCAAGCTCCATATCGCGCTTGACGAAGGCATCGACGCTCTCGGTCACCATCTTGATGGTGGCCGTCGCCATCTCACCTATCGGTGCGCAATCCCTGCCGGTTCGTCCGTTCAAGAAGCCGATGATCTCAGAAATATCCTCAGCCTGGTCGCCGATTCGCTCCATGTCGGTAATCATCTTGAGCGCTGCGGAGATCTGTCTTAGGTCTCTTGCCACAGGCTGCTGCTGTAAAAGAAGCTTTAGGCACATCGCCTCGATCGTGCGCTCCTTCTGATCAATTTCACCACCCAATGGCTTGACCTTTCTGGCAAGCTCGGTATCACCTGTGAGCAGCGCATTGGCCGCCATGGAGATGACTTCCTCGCACAGCGCTCCCATTTCGATGAGCTCGCGGTTAAGAATGGCTAGTTGCTCATCAAATCTGTTTCTCATTATCCGAACCTCCCCGTGATATAGTCCTCTGTGCGTTTGTCCAGCGGATTGCTGAACATCTTTTCCGTATTGCCGAATTCTATAAGTTCACCAAGCAGGAAGAACGCGGTATGATCTGAGATGCGGACAGCTTGATGCATATTGTGCGTCACTATAATGATTGTATATCGGCTTTTAAGCGTCGTGGCAAGGTCTTCAATCTTCGATGTTGAAATCGGATCGAGCGCGCTTGTCGGCTCGTCCATCAGGAGCACCTGCGGTTCTACCGCAAGTGCCCGGGCGATGCAAAGTCTTTGCTGTTGTCCGCCGGAAAGACCCATCGCCGATTTTCTTAGCCGATCCTTCACCTCGTCCCATAACGCCGCATCAGTCAGGGCGCGCTCCACGATGTCATCGAGCTTCGCCCGGTTTCTGATCTCATGGGTGCGCGGCCCGTAAGCCACGTTATCATAGATGCTCATGGGAAAGGGATTGGGTTTTTGGAATACCATGCCTATCTCCCGTCTCAGCTCGTTCACATCGGTCGAGGGTGCATAGATGTCGGTATCGCGGTAACGTACTTCGCCTGTAATTTTTACTCCATCTATGAGATCGTTCATGCGGTTGAGTGTTTTCAAGAATGTGGACTTGCCGCAGCCGGAGGGGCCGATCAATGCCGTGATGCTCTTTTCGGGAATTTCCATATTGACGGTTTTAAGTGCTTGTATTTGCGAGTACCAGAGACTCAGGTCCCGAACCGTGATGATTGATTTCATGAGTTCTTCCTTTTTTGAAAGTATTTGCCCACCAGCGTAGCGCTCATGTTGATGATGAGGGTAAGCATCATCAGTATTGCAGCGATGGCGAAGGCTACATCGAACTCACCCTGCTCCTTGGCATATACATACAAGGCTACGGTGAGTGTCGCACCGGCGCTGGAAAGGCCTTTGAACAATCCGTTCAACGCGTGAGCAAAGCCTGCCGTGAACAACAGCGCCGCCGATTCGCCGAGTATCCGTCCGACGGAAAGGATGCAACCAGTGATCACGCCGTCTATGCAGCTTGGCAGCACTACGGTCCGAATCACCCGCCACTTGCCCGCTCCAAGGCCGAAGGCACCCTCCCGATAGCTTTGAGGTACGGCTTTCAAGCTTTCCTGCGTAGTCCGCATGATGGTGGGAAGGTTCATAATCACCAGCGTCAGCGCACCTGCCATAAGGGAGGTCCGCATACTCAGAAACTGGCAGAAGAACAGCATGCCCACGAGTCCATAGATGATGGACGGAATACCGGAAAGCGTCTCCGCCGCATACTCGATGGCGACGACCACCCTTCTGTTGGTTGCATACTCGGTAAGATATATCGCCGCACCCACACCGAGTGGCAGAACGACGACGAGTGTCGCCAGGACGATATACACCGTGTTGAGGATATCCGGGAGAATGCCGATGCGTTCCGTCAAGTAACTGGGCGCTGTTGAAAGAAGCTCCCACGTGATATGAGGAAGTCCGCGTATCATGACATAGAGGACCAGAAACACCACCAATGCCACGGTGAATCCCGTAGCTGCCAACATGAGAGCATTCATGACTGCGCCATACGTCTTCCGACTTTTGGATAAGGATGGATTATTCCTGTTCATTGCTTCTTTCCCCCTTTAAGCAGCACATTGAATACGGCGTTTATCAGCAGGATGAACAGATACAGCACCAACGCTATGGAGAACAGCGCCTGCCGCTGCAACCCTGCCGAATAGGACATTTCGCTAGCCACCGCCGTGGTGAGGAAGCGGACGCTTTGAAAGAGCTGTGGCATATTCGGCACGTTGCCGGATACCATCATCACCGCCATCGCTTCACCGATGGCGCGCCCAACACCCAGTACGACAGCTGCCGCGATACCGCTCTTTGCCGCGGGTACGGAAACACGGAACCATGTTTCCGTCTTCGTCGCGCCAAGTGCAAGGGACGCTTGTTCATATTCCTCAGGAACCGCGTCCAATGCCGTTATGGACACCTTCACGATGGAAGGCAGGATCATCACCGAAAGCACGAGGATCGCGGCAAGCAGGCTTGCTCCATCCGGTATGCCGAATATCGTCCTGATCGCTGGAACGAGCACAAGCATACCTACAAGTCCGTATACCACGGAGGGAATACCGGCAAGCAGGCTTACCGCTTCAGATACGAGCTCTTTGACGCGCTTCGATGCGACTTTTGATAGATATACCGCCGTCAAGAAGCCAACCGGCACACCGAGCACGATTGCGCCGGCTGTGCCGTATACCGAGGTGAGAATAAATGGCAGGATTCCATAGGAAGGCGGGGTTGCCGTGCTTGCCCACCTCTTGCCGAACAGGAAATCGACAAGGCCTATTTCCCGGATCGCGGGGAGACCCGAGATGATGATATAGACCGTGATGAGGAGCACACAGCCCACGGTCACAAGTCCGAGCATGAGAAATACTATCTGTATCACCTTCTCAACGGTTCTCTTTAGATTCTTAGTCTGTCTCATCAAACGTTCCTAAATACATAAAAAATGTGCAGCGCTTCCATCATCGGAAGCGCCGCATTCCTGATGCGCCACATCAGTGGGTGCTTACTGCACCTGAAGCGGAGATGATCGGTGTCGCCTTTGGCGAGGTGATGTAGTCAAAAAACTCCTGCGCAGTTTTGGAAAGTGGCGTGTCCACTT
This sequence comes from Spirochaetales bacterium, assembly GCA_012519115.1. Classification (GTDB taxonomy): domain Bacteria; phylum Spirochaetota; class Spirochaetia; order Sphaerochaetales; family Sphaerochaetaceae; genus Sphaerochaeta. The sequence goes on along the minus strand of JAAYQW010000051.1, from coordinate 3,538 downwards.
TGGTAACCAGCACGAAGGGGCGTTGCACAACATAGCTTCCATCTTTTACCGTTTTCTCGGAGGGTACCACACCGCCTACAGAAACCGACTTGACCGTATCCTTGACTGAGGCAAGAGAAGCGTAGCCGATGGCATCCGCATTCCGTGCAACGGTTGCGATTACATCTCCGGTAGAAGTAAGCTCCTGTCTGTAAGCACACTTGTCCTTTGTTTTCGTGATGGTTTCAAAGCCGTCGCGAGTACCGCTACCCGCTTCACGTCCGATCAGTACGATGGATGCGTCTTTACCACCGACTTCTTTCCAATTCGTGATCTGGCCTGTGTACATTTTTGCAATCTGATCAAGCGTCAGGTCGGTTACCGCATTCGCGTTGTTCACGATGATGGCGATACCGTCATAGGCTAGAACAGTTTCCTTCAAGCCCTTCGCTTTCTCAGAATCCTTGAGTGCGCGGCTTGAGAGCCCGATGTCACAGCGGCCTTCTGCTACTGCGGTAATTCCACTTCCGGATCCGGTGGGGTTATAGGTGAAGGTCACCCCGGAATTATCCGCCACAAACTTTTCGCCTAGAGCTCCGATGATCTTTTCCATGGAGGTCGAGCCATCCGTAGATACCATGCCTCCACTCTCCTTTGTTCCTTGGGCGAACAATCCACCCATTACGAGAACCATGATCAACATCACATACATGATTTTTTTCATTGTATTTTCTCCTCTATCTATATGATAGTTTCTTTTTTCTTGGCCTCATTGTAGGTTTGCAATGTTAAATGAAAAAGAGAAGTCACGTTAAATCGATGTTAAAGATGGAAAAAACCTGTATTTAACCTGAAAAGGCGATTCTATATATCGCTAACTATTGATACGGATAGAAAATATAAAGATTGAAATTGAAATCACTCAGGTAAAAGAAATACCACTGTCTTTCGGTTTAAAAATGGAATGTTAATAATATTAGTTCCAAATATGAAACGATCGATCTCGACTCGGTGTATTCATCGGTTTCAAAACGTCTTGATGTCGTCTTCATGGGAACATCAAAGGACAGCGCATACGCCCAAAGCATCGTATCGATGGTTGCGGATGCGTTGGAAAACCATGAACCGCTGACCCACCGGCGACTGTTCGATTGGCATATGAATCTTTTTGAAAACAAGGCTGGAATAAAGCCGAAAACGATCGGTGCATACAGGAAAGGACCTGAATATGTCATGCGAGTCTCCGGAAACATCCGGGAGATCATCTATGAAGCGGTACCCCCCTGAATGTGTTCATGCGGAGATGGATCGCCTGCTTTCCTTCATCAATGACGAGACGGCGTTGGATCCGTTTGTCAAAGCGGCGGCAGCCTTACTCCGGTTCGTGATCATTCACCCGTTTGAGGATGGCAATGGTCGAATCTCAAGGGCGATTACAGATTATCTCATACGCTTGAATTCAGGTGATGCTTTCCATGCGTTCAATATCTCCACGGGAATTCTCAAAGACAGGAACTCCTATTATAAGCAGATTCAGGCCGCCTCGAAAGACAATCCTGATATGGATGTCTCAAATTGGGTCGTCTGGTTTCTCACCATGGTTTCAGAATGCATTGTGCAATCAAGAGAAACGTTGAAGAAAGTCCTTTCAACAACCGCCTTCATGAAATCCCTTGACCCGAACGAGTTCAACTCCAGACAGATGAGCGTGCTCTACAGACTGGCCGATGGCTCGTTTTTCGGAAAGCTCACCACGGAAAAATGGATGAAGATGACAACATGCTCAAAGACGGTCGCCTTTCGAGACATCCAGTATCTGGTTCGGAAGGGTTTTCTGATTCCTTCCGATGAGTCAGGAAGGAATCGGGGGTATTACTTTAATCCGAAGGTTGTCGATCGTGATGAGTAAAAAGAGGGCTGTCTCCCAATAGATAAAAGCAATCTCCCAAGGAATCCGATTCGATTTCGAAAACCGGGCCGAACCGGCCTACCTGCCCGGCAGTTCCGTGCCGCGGTTCATGATCTCGATATAGCCAGCGTAGCTGAACAGGCGGTTGCGTTTCTGGGCGGTCAGTTCCTTGACGATGCCGAGCCTCTCCAGGTGACCGAGCGCCTTGTTGACCGTTGCGGGAGTGATTCCGGTCTTCTCCACGAGCCAGCCTGAGGTGGCGATGGGATGTTCCATCAGCACCCGGTGGATCTGCAGAGCGGATGACGCCGCTCGTCCGAGGCCGACAATCTTGTCGCGATCCTGGTTCGTCAGGTCGAGAAGCTGTTGTGTAGTTTCCACAACCTGGGTGGCGGTGACGATCACGGCTTCGGCGAAGAAGTCGAGCCAAGCTTCCCAATCGCCGGTCAAACGTACATTGTTCAGCAACTCGTAGTACTGCTGACGATGCGTCTTGAAGTAGAGGCTGAGGTAGAGTATCGGCTTCCGCAGCACCTTCTGCTCGTACAGAAGCAGCGTAATCAGCAGACGACCGAGACGGCCGTTGCCATCAAGAAACGGGTGGATCGTCTCGAACTGCACATGGGCCAGAGCCGCCTTGAGCAGCACCGGAGTCGGCTCCGGCTGGTCATGGATGAAAAGCTCCAGTTTGCTCATGCACTCCGGCACCTCCTCGGCAGGAGGCGGAACGAATGCAGCGTTGCCCGGCCGAGTGCCGCCGATCCAGTTCTGGCTGCGCCTGAATTCTCCGGGGGTTTGATTACCGCCCCGGCCCTTGGCCAGTAGTACAGCGTGGATCTCACGGAACATCCTGAGCGACAGCGGCAGCCCTTCTTCCAACAGCCTCAATCCATGGTCGAGGGCGGCGACATAGTTGCTGACCTCCCGCACGTTATCCAACGGAACGCCCGGTTGCTCATCCAGTTCGAACAACAGCAGGTCCGACAGCGACGACTGCGTCCCCTCGATCATGGAGGAAAGCACCGCCTCTTTGCGAACATACATGTAGAGGAACAGCGAGATTTCAGGCAGCAGGGTCGAGACGCTGTCCAATCGTCCGAGCGCCAGCAACGCCTGGTCGAACTTGCTGCGCAGCTTGGGAGTCCAGTCAATGGGCGGACACGGTGGCAGCGGCGCGGGCACGAAGGCCCGGGCCGCCTCACCCACCGTCGATATGGTCACGTATCTGCCTTGGAGTTCTCGTTTCATCCTACCATCCTCAAACTAAAATAAGATTCGTCTTTATTTTATTTTTACTATATATCCTAAAATAAAGAGTCGGGAAGGAAAAATCAAGTGGATTTCCTCAAACGAGCGTTGGACATTGCGATAGCTCCGCCAAAACGGATTCATCCTAAATTCCGGCTAATGGAAGATAAATGATGTAGGGGATGATTTGAAAAGATGTTAACATTGCTAGTAAAAGAGGAAAAGAAAACCCGCCATCTCAGAGAATCAACTCAGAGAGACGGGTTTGTCTTTTGTGGAGGTGGGGGGATTCGAACCCCCGTCCTAATGTGCCATCCAATGACATCTACAAGCTTAGTCGGTGGTTTTGTTCTCGAAGAGCAGGTACGGCCATCGACCTCCATCCGGCTCTTCCAGCCTACT
>JAAYQW010000050.1 GCA_012519115.1 Spirochaetales bacterium | reverse complement strand
TGATACCACTGACTATAGTTTGAATCCGATTGGTTACTGAGCTCTGCTCAGGGCCCCAAACAAGGAGAGGTGCCCGAGCGGCCGAAGGGGGCGGACTCGAAATCCGTTGTACTGGTCTCCAGTACCGAGGGTTCAAATCCCTCTCTCTCCGAAAGGCCACAGTTGCCAAGAAGCCGGTTTATTTAAGGAGAGGTGCGAGAGTGGCCGAATCGGGCTCCCTGCTAAGGAGTTGACCTGGCAACGGGTCCGGGGGTTCGAATCCCCCCCTCTCCGATTTTGTTTTTTTATAGCGAGACCATAGCTCAGCTGGATAGAGCATCAGTTTGCGGAACTGAGGGCCGGAGGTTCGAATCCTCTTGGTCTCATAGCATAAAATATTTGGAGAGATGTCCGAGCGGTCGAAGGAGGCAGTCTTGAAAACTGTTGGGGCGCAAGTCTCCGGGGGTTCGAATCCCTCTCTCTCCGAACGTTTTATTGGTCGCCGGGAGAGATGTCCGAGTGGTCGAAGGTGCACGCTTGGAAAGCGTGTGTGCGCAAGCACCAGGAGTTCGAATCTCCTTCTCTCCGTTTTTTCCAGCCAACAGATTCTGTGCTACAGGCATCCGCCCAACCCCGTCAGGCCCGGAAGGGAGCAGCGGTAAGTGGACAGCTTGTGAGACGCAGGCGATTTGTTGGCTGGTTCTATTAAAACCCCTCCATCTGTGCTAAAGTGTCAACGAACTTTGGGGGGCGAATGTCACAGTATGAAGTAACCGCAACAAAGAAGCGACCTCAGGAGTTTTCCACTCTTGTCGGTCAGCCGTTCGTCGTTTCCACGATCGAAGGCGCGATCGCCCAAGGGCGAATCGCTCATGCATATCTCTTCAGCGGTCCCCGCGGAGTGGGAAAAACCTCCGCTGCCCGAATTCTTGCCCGTTCCCTGAACTGCGATGAAGGCCCTACCACCAAACCGTGTGGGGTGTGTAGCCATTGTATCGAAATCAAAGCCGGCAACAGCGTCGATGTCATTGAAATCGACGGAGCCAGCAACACCGGGGTCAATGATATCCGGCAAATCAAGGACGAAGTGCTCTTTCCGCCCCAGACCGGCCGCTACAAGATCTACATCATCGACGAAGTCCACATGCTTTCGATCAGCGCGTTCAACGCGCTGCTCAAAACGTTGGAAGAACCGCCTTCCTACGTGATCTTCATTCTCGCAACCACCGAACTGCAGAAAGTGCCGGCGACGATCCGTTCCCGCTGCCAGCAGTTCCTCTTCCAGCTCATCAGTCTGGATCTCATCAAAGAAAGCCTCGCCGCAGCAGCTGACGACCAAGGCATCCAAACGGACGACGACGCCCTCTTCTGGATCGCCCGAGAGGCCACCGGTTCTATGAGAGATGCCTATACCCTTTTTGATCAGGTCGTCGCCTTCAGTGCGGGGCACATCACGATGGAAACGATTCAATCGAAGCTCGGGCTTGTCGGATTCGATCGGACCATCGCCATCGCCACCGATCTTCTCGAGGGAAACACCCAAGCGGCGCTGCTTGCCATGCACTCCCTCATCAATGCGGGCGTCTCCGTCGAACAGACGATCAAGGATCTCGCCCAATTCTACCGAAGTCTTCTCTTCATGCGCTCAAAAATCACCGATGAAGCGATTTTAGGAGTCCAAAGCGACCGAGTTCCCCTCGCCCTGCGAACTGCCTATTCGACTGAGCAGCTGGAAGCCGCCTTGGAGCTGCTTCTGGCCACCTACCGGGAAATCCGCTACTCGCTGAATCCGCGGATCGAGCTTGAACTGGCTGTCAGCCGCCTTGGAGAACTGAAGAATCTCCGTTCCAACACCGCCTTGGTGAAAGAGATCGCGACCTTGCGCGAGGAGCTTCTTTCCGGGAATGTGCACGTCACCCGAAAGGTCCAGACAGCCGCACCTTCTCAGGCTCCTGCCCCCAGGCAGGAATCCGCCCCCGCGGTCTCTCCCGCATCCCCTCCTCCGATCCAACCGCAGCACAGGACGTTGACGATGGAGGATCTTCCGGAGCTCTCCCGACGCCTTGGAGACGCTCCGATGCTTGCTCGGGTGCTGGGAACGGTGAAAGAGCTGAAACAGGATGAGCGGACGCTCACCTTCACGTTCAACACCGCATTCGCCGCGACGACCGCGCGGGAAAACAGCGAACGTCTTGCGAAAGCGATCGAAGAGCTGACGGGATCCGACGTCGATGTCCGCTGCATCAACGGAGAGGCATCCCAGACTCGCGAAGAAGTTCTTTCAGGGGATGATTCCGTATTACGAAATATCGCCACCGTATTCCGCGGTGATGTGCTTACAAGGAAAACTCAGTAATGAATCCGTTTGAATTACTCAAGAACGCTCAGGCGATCAAAGAACAGATGACCAAGATGCAGGATATTCTGCCCACGATTCAGGCGACCGGCAATGCCGGAGCCGGAATGGTTACGATCACGCTCAACGGCACGTTCACCGTCGTGGATGTCACCATTGAAGAGGTGGCCGTTGAAGATCTTCAGACCCTTCAGCTGTTAATCCGAAGCGCGTTCAACGATGCGTCGGCAAAGCTTCAACAGAAGCTCCAGGATGAAGGCCTGAAGGCCGTCTCGATGATGGGGCAGTCATGACGAGTCTGGATACCCTGATCAAAGACCTCAGCCGCCTGCCGGGCATCGGGCCGAAGAGCGCTACCCGCCTCGCGTACTACCTGCTGAAGAGCGATCCTTCCTACAATCGAAACCTTGCCGGGGAGATCGCCACGATCCAAGAGCGGATCAAACCGTGTTCGGTGTGCGGAAACTACACCGAAACCGATCCATGCCCGATCTGCAGCGATCCCAACCGGGAGCAATCGATCATCTGCGTCGTGGAGGAGCCGCAAGATGTGCTCACCCTTCAGGCCAGCGGGGCGTTCGACGGACTGTATCACGTCCTCGGCGGAGCGATCAGCCCCCTTGATGGAATCGGGCCGGAACAGCTGAGCTTCGGCAAGCTGATGAAGCGGATCAAGGAAGGTTCTTTCAGCGAAGTGATCATTGCGACCAACCCTACGGAAGAGGGGGACACCACTGCGTTGTATCTCCGTCATCTGCTGAAAGACCACCCCGCCATCGCGGTCACCCGTTTGGCCAGCGGACTGCCGATCGGAGGGGATCTGGAATACGCAGACCGCGTGACGATTTCCCGATCGCTTCGAGGGCGTGTTACCTTCTAAAGATCCCGATCCCGTTTGATCTGATCGTATGCCTCCTGAATCGCTCGGAACTTCTCCGTGGCGGCTTTGAGGAACTCTTCACCCAGCCCTTTTGAAATGAGCGTGTCGGGGTGATATTCCATCGAAAGTTTTCGGTACGCTCGTTTGACCTCATCATTGCTCGCGCTCGAAGAAAGCCCGAGCGTCGCATAGGCTTGCTCCAACGATGATGTAGCAAGGCCATACCGGCGCTGGAACGCTTCGATGAGGGGTTCGGAGAAGTGAAAGAGACGGGCGATTCTGAGAATCAGCGCTTCTTCCTTGGAAGAGATCGTTTCGTCGGCGTACGCGACGCGATAACAGATATCCACCATCAGCTGAAGGATCGCAGGGTTGTTCCGATATCCCTGATAGAATTGCGCGGCGACCGCTTCAACGCTTTGATCGGAGTTCAGCGCAGCATCGAAGACACGAAGCGCCAACTCCTCGGTCTGATAATCCAACCGAAGGTCGCGCCGGATGAACTCGACGACTTTCTGACGTTCGGTCGCGGTAACGGACCCGTCGGCGGAAGCGACATAGGCCAAGAGGGAAAACGCTCCTACGAAAAAAAGCTGTTGTTGCTGATCGAGGGGATTGGTCCGCTCGTGGTCTCGACCTGCCTTATCGATCATCGAGGCGAAGGCGACTCCGGCGATCATCCCCAGTGGGCCGCCGAGCGCCAAGCCGATTATGCCGCCGATGAATTTATTGAGCCATCCCATCGCGTTTACATCTTATCGATGAGCATCGAACACTTGCCGGAGGGAATCGGAAGGGTCTTCTTCTTTTTCTCGTTGAGAACTTCGATCGTGAAGTAATACAGCTTCTCCGACTCAAGACGAATTTCCCACCCGCGATCGGTCTTGTTGGAGAGAATCGTGATCGTGTTTCGCTTCAGCGAGAGGTTTTCAATTCCCATCACCTCCAATGAAGGCATCATCCAATCCACCGTTTTTCGGGGGAGCGAGATATCAAGACCGATGATGTTTTCAATCATCAGCGTGATGGTCGCCAAACCGGCATAGTGCATCAGGCGCCGGCGAGGGAATCCCTCGATTTCATCGGTTTTTGACGGTCCTTCCTTGTTGGGCAGGTACGCTTCCCACAGATCCCCGATCTGATCGGTGTCCGGATGGAGCGTATCCAGGAGGAAGTACATATGCCGAATCGCGCATTCACGGGCATAAACGAAATGATTGTACCGCTCCAGCGCTTTGACGACCATGTACGTATGGACGCTGAAGACTCCGCCGCAGTGTCCGTTTCCATCTTCGCTGTAGTGGGGTGAAGATACGGGGACCGCCGGGAACGGATTTTCCGTCCCGAACTCCTTGGGGTCCTGGAGCTGTTCGATCAGATAGTTCGCCCGCTCGTCATTGGGAATTTCCGCAAGCATCGCCCAGTAGGAAACGAGCAGCTTGCTTTTGATCCGCTCTCCGTCTTTATCGAGGTCGTAGTAGAAGCGATCCTCTTCATCCCACATGTGGGCGTTGATCCGGGTTTTCAGTGAGAAGTAAAGCCGCTTATACCTGAAGGAGATCTCCTTGTCATTGAGGATGTCTCCGATCGCCGACATATAGAGTGCGGATAAAGCGAGCTGGGAGTTGAAGTCGACAGGAAAGAACGTTTCAATGCGAGGGATATTGCCCGTCTGACACGCTTCGGTCGGAACATGGTACAATCCATTTTCTTGCAGGGAGGTTTCTTCAAGCCAGGCGAAGTATCGTTCGAGAATGGGAACGACTTCCCGCAGGCGTTTCTTGTTTCCTACTTTATGGTAAAAGATATACTCGACATAAGCGAAGAGCGGTGGGGAAAAGCCTTCGGGGTTTTCCTCCGTCAAAACCGGTTTGTCGTCTTCGATGGAATATTCACCGCGAATCGCACCACTCTCTTCCTGGCGAGCGTAGAAGTAATCGAGCATCTCGAACGGGGAATGGTTCTGATTGGAATACACCAAAAAAAGGGAGGCGAATGAAGAGAGATATTGGCTGAAATATTTCTGGTCCGGATAGGAGAGATAGGAGCCTGAGAACTGATTATCCCCGCTCCCTTCCTTCCACAATTCATCGATCCACACCCATGAGCGATCGTACATATCAACGAAATCTTGATCATAGAAGTGTACGAACGGCACCAAATCCTTGCTCAAATTGAGGCTCCTTATATAGCTATGGTCACAGAAAAACCCTAAAAACGCGCATTGTCTAAGATAAACTTTCTTCTATGAGATGTCAATCTAAAAAATCTAAAGGGATTCCCGTGGACCGGAAAATCGAAATTGAAGCACTTCGTTTCCGCTATTCGCGGCTAACCACATGTATAATAGCTAATTGTATTTGAAAAGGAAAGAATGGATTTTTTGAAAAATGGAACGGAATCAATCCAAAGGGAGCCTACTTGACATGCTTTTGAGAAGTTAGACGAAAACCGGCAAAATTCCTTCGAGAATTTCGGTGGAAATCTCCGTGCATCCGCGACTGACTTCTTCTCCATCGACGTGGACCGGAAGCAAGCCTCGCTTGGCGACCACCGAGAACTTTTTTGTCCGCACCATCTTGAAATCCGCCCGTTTCAATTGGGTTCCCTTCAGGAATGAGGCAATGACAGGGATGATTTTCCGGCGACTGATCGGGCGCTTCGCCCACATCACATCAAATAAACCATCATCGAAGAGCGCATCGGGACCCATGAGGAACATCGAACCCATCCGTCTTCCGTTGGAAATGGAGAGCTGTTGGGTCCAGACGATCCGTTGTCTTCCGTCATAGTTGATTTCAACCCGATAGGGCTTCGGGTATCTTGCCAGCATCTTCAAGAGAGCCAGCACATAGGAAGGAGCTCCGCTTAGGCGTTTGAAATCGCCGGCCATGAAGTTGACAAGCGGTTCGAATCCAACCCCCAGGCCGTTAACAAAGTATCGACCGTCAGGGTATTTTCCCCCATAGACTTTTCCTGCATCGATTATTTTCGTTTTTCCGGCGAAAACGACCGTACACGCTTCTTCAAGATCCAGAGGTATGCCCATTCCCCAGGCAAAATCATTGCCGCGTCCGATCGGAATGACTCCCAATACCGGAGGTGGGGTTCCCATTTCCAAGGACGCTTTGATCATCCCGTTCACGACTTCGTTTACCGTCCCGTCCCCTCCGGCTGCGATAATCGACTTCCGTCCATCCATCGTGGCTTCCCAGGCGAGACGCTCGGCTTCATGCTCTTCTTCGGTTTTCATCAGAACAACCTTCCGCTCCCCGCGCGAGAGACAGAAACGAACCTTTTCTTCCAACTTTCGTGCTTGGCCTTTGCCGGCATGGGGGTTCAAAATAACGAATAATTCGCTTTCGGGCATATGGCATCCTCACAACGTATTTTACAAAGCCTCAGAGCGATCGTACCACATATTTGATATCTGCTGAAGTATCATATGCAAAGCTTGGAAGATATACTATACTGCGTTCCGAATTATCCCGGAGCTGCCCCGTGCCAAGTACAACGCTATCGCCCAAATCCCTTGAACGCAGATCCTTCTATCGAAGGATGATCGCGATCACGTTGCCGATTCTTGTTCAAAGCTTGCTGAACAACTCCCTCTCTTTTGTCGACACGCTGATGATCGGCCAGCTCGGGGAGACTGCAATCGCGGCTGTAGCCCTCGCAAACCAGATGTTCTTCCTTATCTCGCTGCTCTTCTTCGGGGTAGCCAGCGGTGCATCGGTTTTCCTCTCTCAATACTGGGGAGCCAAAGATACTCGGTATATCCAGAAGATCATGGCGCTTTCGATCACCTTCGTTACGTTCTTTGCTTCCATTTTCGCTCTTCTCTCCCTGTTCGTTCCCGAAACGGTCATGCACGTCTTCACCCGTGAAGCGGAGGTCGTCGCCGGCGGGGTCTCCTACCAGAAGGTCGTGGCGATCAGCTACGTCTTCAGTGCGATAACGCAGATCTTCTCCACCGCCCTTCGGATTACGGGTCATGCAAAGACTCCTCTGAAGATCGCTCTTTTGGCTCTTACCTTGAATGCGATCGGAAATTACTTTCTCATCTTCGGCATCGGTCCCTTCCCGGTCATGGGAATCGCCGGAGCGGCGTTGGCCACGATGTTGAGCCGCTTGGTCGAGGTAGTTCTTCTCTTCATCGTGATATACCGCAAACACCCTCATTTGGCAATACGAGATCGTGAAGCATTCCGATGGCCTCGTTCGTTCATTTTTCACGTGGTCCCAACCTCTTTGCCGGTTCTGTTCAACGAGATCGCCTGGGCATTGGGGGTGACCACCTATAAGATCGCCTATTCGAAGATCGGTATCGATGCGATCGCCGCGATCAACGTCGCCGAAAGTGTCGGCAACCTCTTCTTCGTCGCCCTCTTGGGCCTATCGAACGCCACCTTGATCATGATCGGAATCAAGATCGGGGAACATGACTATCCTCTGGCCCGCAAGTGGTCACGGAGATTCGTCCTTGTTGCCGTCACGGTAGGAGCTGTAATGGGGGGCTTTGAACTGCTTTTTGCCCCGTTCTTCGCCGGAATGTTCAATATCGCCCCGGAACTTCAGGCCACCGCGGTCCGCCTTCTGATGATCCATGCCGTAACGTTGCCGGCCCGGGCATTCAACATCACCGTCATCGTCGGTGTTCTCAGGGCCGGAGGGGACACCCGCTTCAGCATGCTCGCCGAGATGTTCGGCGTCTGGGGGATCGGCGTCCCCCTGGCGTTCATCGGAGTCCATCTCTTCAATCTCTCGATCGTCCCCCTCTACTTCCTCGTCAGCATGGAGGAGATCTCCAAGATGCTCATCGGCCTAGGCCGCCTGAAGAGCGGAAAGTGGTTGAACGACCTTACCGTTCATGCAGAGGAAGAACGTCCAGAACAAGGAATTTTTTAAGGGGTCGTTTCCTTTTTCCTGTGTTCTTGTGCTCCACAAATCCTTCCTTCAGGTACTTTCAAACCGTCGTCCGGGACAAATTGATTTCTCTGCTGAACAAAAAGATGTTAGTTGGAGCCTTGCCTTCCGCTTTAAGACGCTGGTGTATTTGTGTTACCATAGTATAGTTACTCCTACTTGAAGGATTTAGATATGAAAAAATTTTTAATTATCGTACGAAACATTGTGATCATCACAATCGCGATAACTGTCCTCATTGCAAGTATTCGAAAAATCAACGATATCCGATATAAACCGAAAGGCTACGACCCAAGCAAACCGTACAATGCAAAGAATCTCTCGCAATACAACACCGACATTGACGGTGTGCAGGTGAGCCGCATCATCGGTGATTACATGAACGGGTTTCGATTGTTACCCGAACACAAAACGCACAAAGGCGTGCTCGTAACGTTCGGCGGTTCGGAAGGATCACCGAGTTATGAATTCGCAGAATTGTTTGCACAAGAAGGCTACGAAGTACTCGCATTATTCTTTTTCGGCATGGACAATCAACAGCCCGACCTCGTCAACGTCCCCTTGGATTTTTTCAAAGAAGTGCTGGCGTACATCGATGAGAACGTTGATACACATAGCGATAAAGAAACTCCCGGCAAAACACCGATCACCGTATACGGAGCATCGAAGGGAGCGGAACTCGCACTCAACCTCGCAGTCATCTATCCTGAGATCGACAACATCGTTGTCATGGCACCCGGGGCATGGAGTTTCATGGGCTTGCCGAAACAATATAGTCAGAAGATGTATGCTTCATGGACACTCGGCGGAAAGGAAGTCCCCTACATCGATATGTCAAAAGGCGACCTGAAAATCGTCGCCAGTCTGTTCTTGGACTTTCTCTTGAACAGACCGATTGATTATCGACCGGGATATGAAAGCGCATCGATGAAAGATCCGAACAGCGAACTCGCACGGATCAAAGTTGAAAACACAAAAGCGAACATCCTCATCTTTGCAGGCGATGACGACAAAATGTGGCACAGCGAAGTGTCGGCAAAAATCATTCAGGAACACCGACCGAAACATACCGAGGTGCATATCTTCGAAGGAGCCGGACACGTCTTTTCCCTTGGCGAGTACATCTACAGCCCGGGTATGATTCTGGAAATGGGCGGCAGCGCGGAAGCAAATAAAAAAGCCGCCGAAGCAAGCTATAGGATTTTCATGGAGAACATGGAGGAATGGCATGGGAAACAGGTAGGAGACGGAATGGATTGAATGATACGCACGATGCCCTGCATATCAGCAACATCGGTCTCTCTCATTTTCCCATCCGTAGCCGACGTTGTTCTTCTTCTGACATTCCCTTTTTTACTCGATACCAATACCCTCTTGGGGTTTTGCGAGTCGGGTCAGCTTGTGCCATCCGGAGGGGCTTGAAAAGATGATTCTTCCGCTTAATCAAGACCGACTCTCATCGCTCTGTATATGTGAGAGCTCATTTCAATACAGTCTGATTCTCCAAGACTCGGATCTGACGTAAAGCACCGGGCTTCAATTGCGGAACGGCTCGATCTTAAAATAACTTCCTTCATCAAAATGAAGAAGACCGCTTCCCAACTGAAGGTCATTTCTCTCCCTCGTGCATAGCTTCAGGAGTCAACTATAAAGAATGACTAACGCATCAAGTTGGTATACAAAACATCTCCTTTTTCTTCAGCATTGCGAAAAGAGTCTTGATGAGCTTGTTCATCAAGGCGACCATCGCCTTTCGATGAGGGAAGTTTTCATCACGTTTCTTGTCGTAGAAAGCCTTGAAGTAGGGATTGCACCGAATGACTCCCGAAGCCATCAGAAAGAGATATCTACGCAAGCTGGGGTTTCCCCGTTTGGTGATCCGACCTTTTTTGAGGATGGAGCCCGATTCGTAAATACCCGGATCGGTGCCACAGAAAGCGATGAGATTCTGATATCGTTCAAATCGATCGATGGACTCGATTTCGGCAAGGAAGTGAGCAGCCGTGATTTCACCGATGCCCGGAATGCTGGTGATGATGTCCATCTCCAGATTCTGAGTCTGCCGCACAAGTGCCACCAGTGTCTTGGTCAGCTCATCGAGCTTTTGTTGGAGAAAGAGCAGGCTTTGGGCACTGTCCTTGACCAGAGGCCCGTAGGAGGGGATTCCGATCGAAGAAGAAGCCAAAGCTCTCAAATCTTTGATAGAAAGCGAGAGACCTCTGCCCCGTGGAGTCTTCAATGCCAGAGCCAGCTGCTCATCAGTGGCCTCCTCGATAGCCTGGGCGCACGGATAGACAGAGAGCAGACGGAGCATTCCTTGTGTAAATACATTTTTGGCAAGGACTTCGGGCCAAGCGACAGTAAGATCGGCCTTCAGCTGGGTCTTCACCGTGGCCACTTGCTCAGCGACTTGTTCTCTTCTTCGTGCGACACTCAGTCTCCGGTCATCCATGGTTCTTGTGTTCTCGCTGATTTGCTCCTGAGCCTGCTTTGCATACCGAGCAATCAGGGCAGCATCAATCTTGTCAGTCTTGGTCTTCCTCAAGGTGTTGGCCTTGCTGAACTGCTTGATCAATACTGGGTTTACGATAACCGCCCTGTGGCCTTCCTGCAAGAGGAAGTGAGCCAAGGTGATATGGTAGCGTCCTGTGGACTCCATGAAGAAGCGGGGATCTTGCACATGAGAGACCTGTCGCAACAGGGACTCAAAGCCACTGCGATTCATGGAAAACGATCCACTTGTTTCTTTGATTCCTCCAGCGTCCAACAAGTGGTACGAGGAGCTGTTTTGAGAGATGTCGATACCGATAATGGCACTCATCACGGAACCTCCTTTGACGGGGTTAAAAGACTAGTCCCGAACTCAATCTCCCGTTTGACGCAAGCTCGACGGCTTAATCAACCAATAGGGGTTTTAGGGACAGAGGGGCAGACTCCTGATGAAGCTCAAAGGCTTAATAAATATGCCGCCCTTACTGCCCCTAACAATAACATAGTTAAAAACCTAACTAATTTTAGGGCTATTTATACGTAGGAGCAATATTTGCCAAAATGGCATTTCCGTTGAACGCTCCTTGCATGCCCACGTCAAACTCGACAGCAACCAATGACGGTCGGGATAAACTCTTTGTGGCGTTTGCCTGATGGGTTCAATTTCGCAGATCCCTGATTCATCGGGAGGGGATGCTGACCAGCAGAACGAATGATGGCCAGTATCCCTTTTATTCGTATGTTTTATACATTTATATTCGTATAATTTCCTATTTTTCCTCATGTTTACATACTAATCGTAATTTTTTGACGATTTTACTGTCTTTTTTATGAATTGTTTTATATGCTATGGACAGGAGTGAATGAATGTTAAAAAAATTCTCTGTTTCCAATTTTAAAAACTTTGATAAAGAGATTACCCTCGACCTCAGTGCGGGACGCTATGACTTCAATACGCATTGCATCAAAAACAAGATTGTGAATACTGCTGTTATTTTCGGTTATAACGCAAGCGGAAAATCTAATTTCGCCTTGGCGCTCTTTGATATCGTCTCCTCGATAACCGACTATAACACCCTTCCTGAAAAATATGCCAATTACCAACACATCAAAGGATCCGATCAACCGGCTGTGTTTACATACGAGTTTCAGTTTGGAAACTCCACCCTCTCATATTCCTATGAAAAGCAATCCTTGAACACTCCCATTCGGGAGACTGTCACAATCGATAATGAAGAGGTGCTACGTTACGACAGGACGAAGGATGCACGATTATTCACTACCCTCGACGGAGCTCAATCATTAACTGGCGACATTCAAAACCCGCAATTATCAGCGGTAAAATTTGTCAAAAGCAATGCCAATCTCAACAAACGCACCAAAAAAAATGAAACCTTCCTTAATTTCATAGATTTTGTCGATCGGATGCTATTGTTCTGGTGTTTACAGAGTAGAAGCTATATCGGCTTCGATTCCGGAACAACAAAACTCATTGAAGATCTGGCAAGGAACAAAAAACTTGATGAGTACAATTCGTTCCTTACGGAAATAGGATTGAACAAGAACATAGTTGTTGAAAAAAATGCGGACAACTCACTGAGCGCATACTACGATTATGGAGAAGGTCATCGCCTGCCTTACGAAGACACACTATCCAACGGAGAAAGTGCATTGCTTCTCTTTTTCTTCTGGTTTATCAAGCTTAAAAACCCGAACCGTCATCCCTCTCTTTTCTTTGTTGATGAATTTGATGCCTTCTATCACATCGAAGTATCCAGAAAGCTTATCGACATGCTTTCAAGAAGCTCCGAGGGCCAAGTCATACTCACCAGTCATAACACAAGCATCATTGACAACGACCTCCTACGTCCTGATTGTTACTATCTGCTCGACGATGGATCTATGAACAGTTTCCAAAATCTGACCGGGAAGGAACTACGAAAAGCACACAATATCGAGCGCCTGTACCGTTCCGGAGCTTTTGAGTAACTATGAGAAACGACATCATCCTCATAATACTGGAGGGTCAAAAAACTGAACCCCACTTATTGAAGGAACTCTTTGAAGAGATTCAAAAAGAAACATCCATAAAGCTGCCGACAATCGCCCTCGCTTTTTGGAAATCAGATCTCATCAGCCTCTACAGGAAAATCAAGGACGATCCTTTTCTTGACTACATCGGAGTGTTACAAGAATCGCCGCGCTTGCTGGACAACCCCGAAGAGTTGCTTGGAATCCAAAAAGAGAGAATATCCCAAACCTTTCTTCTCTTTGATCATGACGTGCAATGTGTTCCCTCAAGATATGATAATAAGATTGAACGCTACACCAAAAACGTCAAATTCCTGCTTGACCATTGTGATAACGAAACAAGCGAATCCGGCAAATTGTTGATAAACTACCCTATGATAGAATCATTCTGGGATCATCCGAGTCTCCAAACGCATGCTCAATCAAGTGTCCCTACCCGACATCGGAGAATAAAAGATACAAGGAGCACATTTCAAAACTCAATTCAAAGAGAAGTCGTCCTGTTCGTTTTGACTATGCACTCAGTGTCTGCAACACACATCTTCAACGAGCACGAAACATGACTGATGGAGAAACCGATTCATTTGATGCCTTGGAAACAAGTCAACGTCACATCTTTGACAAAGAGATTGACCTGATAACCCGCTGCAACAAGTCGATGCCGCTCAACCCGGTTGTCTTTCTTCTTCTTGATTTGTTTGGAAGAGAGATATGGCCTTTCATAAAAAGCGCTCATCCTCTTTGCCCACTGGATTGTTTTCCAATGCTTTGGCCTGAAGTGGATTAAAAACTCCTTCGCACCTGATTCGTCCCGCTTCTCTTTTTATTGCGGATGGAAGCGCTCAAGCCATGGATCGGCCTAGGCCGCCTGAAGAGCGGAAAGTGGTTGAACGACCTTACCATTCATTGACCGCCGAGCCGTCTCTTTCTATTATTATTAAAGGAAGAGGGGCATATTATGAGCCAAAGAAGCGTATTGATAAATGGCACCGTCGTAACTGGATATGGAAAACTGAAGGATTGTGGGGTCTATATCAATGAAAAGGGGCAAATCGGAGATATCTTCAATATGTCCCGATTCAGCAACAAGCACTTTCCCCCTGATACCACGATTCTTGATGCAGGCGGCGGGTATATCACCCCCGGCATGATCGACAGTCACCTGCACGGCATCGGTGGCTTCGGAACCGAAGACAATGATCCTCATTCAATCCTTCAAATGAGTGAACGCCTAGCGGACGTCGGAGTATCGGCATTCATGCCGACCGTCTATACCAACACCCTCGATGAGATGATCCGTTCGATCAAAGCGATCAGCGAAGCCATGGGCAAGGAGAGAGGGGCTCGGATTCTCGGAATCAACGTGGAAGGACCCTTTATCTCGTTGAAGCGGGTCGGCGCCCAGAACCCGGAAGGGGTTCTCCCGGTGGATCTGGCGGTTTTCAACCGACTGATCGATGCCGGAGAAGGCAACATCATCTGTATGACGGTGGCCCCCGAGCTCAAAGGCATGCGTGAATTAGCCCTCTTAGCCAGAGAGCGGGGCATCGTTCTTCTTGCCGGACACACCGACGCCAGCTATGAAAACATCCTCGAAGGAATGCAGGTGGGCATTTTGCATTCCACCCATTTCTTCAATGCGATGAGCCGTCTTCATCACCGAGACCCCGGAACCGTCGGAGCGATCCTCATTGAAAAGGATATGCAGTGCGAGATCATTCCCGATGGGGTTCACGTTCACCCTCAGCTGGTAAAAATGCTCCTCAGAGACAAGCCGCTCGATAATATCGTGATGATCACCGATTCCCTCAAGCCGACGCGTCAACGGGGCGGAAGCTTGACCGCCAATGGAGTTCCCGCAACACTTGGACCAAACGGAGCATTCGTCGCAAAGGATGACCCCACCCTCTTCATCGGCAGCGGACTGACGATGCTTCAGGGACTGAGAAACGTCATCGACTGGGAGGTTCCCATTGAACATGCAATTCAGATGAGTTCAACAAACCCTGCTCGGATCTATGGCCTCTCGAAGATGGGAATGCTTATTCCCGGTAATATCGCCGATATTCTTGTGCTCGACAAGAACCTCCAGATGAAGGCTCTTTTCATCGACGGGAACCTTATCCGAGATCGATTTTCCTAATCAGCTAACCATGGAGTATTTCATGCAAGACGCAGTACGAGACCTTGAGCCACATGCCCTCTGGTCCTATTTTTCCGACCTTTCAGCGATTCCCCGTGAATCGGGAAATGAAGAAGGGGTACGTCAGTACCTTCTTTCATTCGCCAAGGAACATGACCTCACCTCGATCGTCGAAGAGGTCGGAAACGTCATCATCAAAAAACCGGCGGCTAAAGGATTTGAAGGACGCCCTTCGGTAGCCCTTCAAGGCCATATGGATATGGTATGCGTTAAGACCGAGAATTCAACGCACAACTTTGAAACCGACCCGATCCGACTGGTTCGTGACGGCGATTGGATCAAGGCCAAGGACACCTCTCTCGGAGCGGACAACGGAATCGCCGTTGCGCTGATTCTGGAAATCCTCGCTGACAAGGATGCCAAGCACGGTCCGTTGGAGGCGATCTTCACCGTCGCCGAAGAAACCGGACTTGCCGGAGCGTTCGGAATTGAAAAGAAGAACATCGACAGCCGGTTCTTGATCAATCTCGACAGTGAAGAGGAAGGGGTGTTTTACATCGGCTGCGCCGGAGGGGTCGGAACCAATGCGTACATGGATGTCCTCTGGGAGGAGACTCCCTCCCATCACCAGGGGTTTGAGCTTTCCGTATCCGGCCTGAAGGGTGGCCACAGCGGAGCGGAGATCCATACCCAGCGGGCCAACGCGATCAAGCTCGCCGCCCGGATCTTGACTCAACTGGATGAGTGGCGTGTGTTCAAGGCGGCCGGCGGCTCGAAACGCAACGTGATTCCCTCCAGCGCCACGGTCGGTTTTTCAATTCCCAAAGAAGAAGAACATAGACTTTACGAATTGGTTGCCACGACGTTAAAAGAAGTCAAAGGTGAATTCGAGGTGGCTGATCCCAATATCAGCATTGAAGTGACAAAGGTCGAGACGCCAAAAAGAAGTGTGGTCGCAAACACTCTGTTTGATGCCCTTTACGCCGCTCCTCATGGCGTAGATGCGATGAGCATGTCGATTGAGGGCATCGTTGAGACTTCTACGAACCTCGCCATTCTCTCTTTGGACGAGGAGGGATTCTATGTGAGCGCCAGTCATCGCTCCTCGATCCTTTCGGCTCGCGATGATGTCGCCCGACGCTTCGCCACGATCTTCAAGCTGGCCGGGGCGCGGACGAAACACAGCGGCGCCTACCCTTCATGGACACCCAACGTCCACTCCCCGCTTGCCGCGTTGGCAGCCAAGGCATGGAAAGAGTTCACGGAGGAGGATGCCAAGGTGACGGCGATCCACGCCGGCTTGGAGTGCGGAATCATCAACAGCCGGGTTTCGGGAATGGATTCGGTTTCCTTCGGACCGGATATGGAGGAGGTTCACTCCACCAAGGAGCGGGTTTCGATCTCTTCAACCAGACGAATCAGCGAGTTTACCCGATATCTTCTGGAGACGATTCGGTAGGGATTACATCGCTTTGATGATCCTGGCCAGTTCTTTCGCCCGGGCAAACGCTTTGTCTTTGTCTTCCTGCGTCGGCGAGCCTTGGAACTCGATCGCTTCGGCTACGCATTCAAGCTTCATCGCGTTGACGAACTCGTCGTATTGCTTCTGAGCTCCGCCGGACCACCCATAGGAGCCGAAACGAAGCGTTTTTCTTCCTTTGACGTGGCTGCGGGCAAGGGTATCCAAGACGTGATACGCCGGCGGGAACATCTTGTACTCATAGGTGGGCATTCCGAAGATGAGCCCTTCGCTTCGCCAGACTTTCTCCAGCACGAAGGATTCATGCGTCTGGGGAACCTGAAGGACATGAATCGGCAATTCTTCGCTTTCAACGCCGGCGATGACCGATTCCAACAACGCTTGCGTGTTTCCGTACATGCTCGACCATACGAGCGCAACCTCTTTTTCCCGCGGCCCGTTGAGGTAGGAAGCGAGCTTTACATAGTGATTGATGATCGCCTCAGGGTGAGAGCGCCAGACGATGCCGTGGCTTGGGGCGACCATCGCTATCTTCAGATCCTTCAGTTTATCGATTCCCCGTAAAACGAAGGAAGAGAAGGAAGATACGATATTTGCATAGTAACGCTCCGTTTCGCTTTGGAGATGAACCATCGTCGCTTCATCAAGCTCATCATCGAAGCAGCGATCAAATCGACCGAACGATCCGAACGCATCGCACGAAAAGAGAATTCCATCCTCCTGAAGGTAGGTCATCATCGTCTCCGGCCAGTGAATGTTCGGGGTGAGGTAGAACGTCAGCGTCTTCCCTCCGAGGTCGAGCGTCTGTCCCTCGGCCACCGCGTGAACGTTCTCTTCGATCTTATAGAACGCTTTGATGAGCGGAACCGCTTTCGGTGAACACAGTATTTGAACATCCGGATGTCGTTGCACGATCTCCCGGAGGGCGCCGGTATGATCCGGTTCCATGTGGTTGATGATCAAAAAGTCCAATGTGCCGGTTGTCAACGAAAGATCATCGAGCTGCTTGTTCATGACATCAAGCGCCCCATTCCAATCCTTGACCACGTCGATGAGCGCATTGAATCTGCTGCCCTTCACGACGTACGAGTTAAGCATCACTCCGTCGGGAATCGGCCAGATGCCTTCAAACAGATCCCGGTTTCCGATTTTTGCTGCGACTCGATATACATTATCCGCTAACAGATCCGGTTTCATCATATTAATCCTCCTGTCATGGCAATATACCTTAAAGAGTTGGTGGATGTATATCAGCGGATGAGCTGACTGGTTCGCTGCATGGCGAACATCCTCTTCTGTCGAATCTTATAATCATTCATATGGGTCTGAAGAATCGTTTTGAATTCTTTGGAGTGGTCGAAATAGAGCAGATGAGCCACCTCATGGAGAACGAGATAGGAAAGCTCTTCATCTCCGAGCGCCTGAGAGCGGAGGGAGAAGTTAAGCCGCCCCGCCTTCGAGCAGCTTCCCCAGCGCTTCTTCGAATCACGGATCGTGAACCGGGGTGTTGACACTCCGAGGATTCGGCTCCAATGCTCCACAAGCGGTTTGATCCGTTTTTCTGCCTCTTTTCGATAGAGAGCTTTGATCAGGCGAAGAATCCGATCCTTATCCCGGGGGTTTTGCGAGGAGACGACGAGAAGATCGTCTTTGATATGCGCTCGATTCGTTGCCCCTGTTCGAACCTGAAGGGTGACCAGCGTTCCCGCATACGGGAATCGATCGCCGTCTTCATAGGTATGAGCGTCCCTCGCTTCTTCGTCGATCCGGCTCAAGAGATGTTCTTTATGTTCGGTGATGAGCTCTTCGATAGTTCGTTTGCTTACCCGTTTCGGAGCTCGAATCGTCAACATCCCGTCATGGCCGACTCGAATCGTGATCCGACGATTCGTCCGGGAGGTGAGCAGCGTGTATTGAATCGTTCCTACTTTACCGGTGCTTTTCATTTTGCTAGAGTGGCCTCAATGAGAATCATGAACCTTTCCCTCCGCCAAAACCTAGCGTACCAAAAACTCCCCTACGAGGGAAGTTCCGCCGAAGCGGCATATCGGACATTGATCGCCTTTCTCGACCAAGCTCCGATCGGCAGCGAAAGAATCCTTCTTCTCTCCTCTGAGATGGACGTCCTCTTTCTTGGGACGACCGATCCCTTGGATGAGGGAACGTTGGAAAAAATCGCCAAGGCGGAGAAGCTCGATCCGGTATACGGCGATCATATTCTCGAATCGGGACGCTACCACTTCGTTCAGCTCCCCTTGCCTTCTTCGATCAAAGAGCTCCCCATGGAGGAACTCGTCCTGAACGAAGGTGATCTGCTCTATCTTAGAATCCTGAAGGAAGGAAGTCTTGCTCCGGTCGCCCAACTGTGGGTCAAAAGAAAAGCGGTATGAGAACCGGAGCACAGAGACTCGTAGCCGCCCCGTGATAGATTGATCCGATCGTCGTTGCAGAACCGAAATGCTTGGAAAGAAGCACGAGCACCACATCCATCGTCGTAGCCCCTCCACAGGAGACCGCCGGATAATAGTACCGTTTTCCCAATCGCCCGAAGAAGGGGATGAGGAAGAACGAGAAGCTTTCGCGCATCAGGTTGGCAAGAAAAGAGATTGAACCCAAAAGAGGAAATCCCAGATCGCTGATGAGAATTCCCGAAAGCGAATACCATCCGAACCCGCTGAGCATTCCGGCGGCTTCACAAAAGGTGAAGGACGTTACAAGGCTGGCTCCGAACGCTCCCAGGAGGGTTCCCGCGATCGTGTAGATCGGCAAGAGAAAGACGCTTGGGTCGCGCAGCACCGTTTTGAAGGAGACCGAACGCTGAATCAGATTCATTCCCACGAAAAAGAGCATCATATAGAGCAGATACGAGATATAGGAGGATTTGAACCAATCGAAGAGGGTGCTGTTCATTCCAAACAGCACTCCGAGAATGACGATTGATATCAGGAACAGCGGTTCTTTCAGGAGATCCCACACATATCGGAGCAGGGATCCTTCTTTTCGCCGGGCCACGGCAATCGTGGTGTCAAGATCCTTGGGCAGGAACAGGCTTGAACCGGCGATTGCCACGACGATCGATCCCGCCAGACCGAAGAGTGTCAGAACCAGCGCGCTGAGGCCGATATGTCCCAGTTCGCTGGCGATGTTCTCGATCTGGCCGGTATTGATTCCCATGAAGAACAGCAGGACCCACACCAATACCGTCTGCCCGATCGCACTTGACCGGATCAGTCGTTCTTTTCCGATCGCTTTGGAAAAAAGACTGCCAAGAAGAAGCGCCAAGGCAAGCTTTGCCAGATAGATGAGGGTCTCCATATGAAAATGACTCTAGCCGAAAGCTGACGGGAATGTCAAATTCCCTTGTTAAATACCGCTACCTTCAGTATATTAACGGCTATGACCGTCTTAGAGCTCAGTGACACCCGCCGCCTCATCACCCTCGCCGATGGAAAAAAGATTCATCTCATCGGGACCGCTCACGTCTCCAAACACAGTGTGGATGAGGTCGCCGAGGCGATTGAAACTGAAATGCCCGATCATATCTGCCTTGAATTGGATATGGGGCGGATGAAGAACAAGGAAGAGGAAAGCTCCTGGTCGAACATGGACATCAAGAAAGTCCTCAAGGAGGGCAAAGGGTTCCTCCTTCTCGCCAATATGGCCCTCGCCTCCTTCCAAAAACGGATGGGCGACGAAACGGACACGCAACCGGGAGCGGAGATTCTCAAAGCGGCGCGCCTGGCCAAAGAAAAAGAAATCCCCTTCTCCCTCTGCGACCGGGAGATTCAAGTCACCTTTAAACGAGCGTGGAGAATGAGCAATCTCTGGAATAAGGCCAAACTGATCGCAACGATCATCAGCGCGGTCTTTTCCAACGAGAAGCTCAGCGAAGAAGACTTGGAGGATTTGAAGAAAGCGGACGTGATGCAGCAGATGATGGACGAGATGGCTTCTGAATTGCCCGCGGTGAAATCGGTTCTGATCGATGAACGCGACCGTTACCTGGCTACGAAGATCTACCTTGCTCCCGGCGAGAACAAGCTCGCGGTCATCGGGGCGGGTCATATGAACGGAATCGTCAAAACGCTGGAAGCCCTCGACTCGAAGCAGCTTGATACGGATGTCACTCAGATCGCCGACGTCCCCGCATCCCCAAAATCATCCAAAGTCCTTTCATGGATCTTCCCGGTCCTCATCGTCTCTCTTCTTCTCTACGGATTCCTCTCCTTCGGCCGAGCCGAAGGAATCAAGATGGTCGGTCTCTGGCTGGCGGTGAACATGTCGTTTACCGCCCTCGGATCGATTCTGGCGCTGGCCCATCCGATAAATATTCTCGTTTCGGTTCTGGCAAGCCCGATCACCAGCCTTCATCCGGCGATCGGGGTGGGGATGGTAAGCGGCCTCTTGCAGGCCACGCTCCGCAAACCCAAAGTCAGGGATTTTGAAAACCTCAACGATGATGCCGTGAAGCTGAAGGGCTGGTATCGCAACCGCGTCCTCCACATCCTAGTGGTGTTCCTCCTCACGAGTCTCGGCGGATCGATCGGAAATGTGGTCGTTTTCCCCTTCCTCTTGGCTCGATTGGCGTAAATATCCATCGCCTCCATCCCCATAATTTGATACACTGCCTCCAATGGAGGTGACAATGGATTACTTTAGTCAAGCCAACAGTGCCCCGTTGTACATACTGGTCGGGGTGGTCCTGCTCTTCGTCGCAATCAGCTGCGTGCTCTTTACCCGAAAGAGCTATCTTGCCGGACTCAAGATGGGAATGGACCGCAACGTTCTGAGAACAACAATCACGGCAAGTGCCCTCTTCACCGTTCTGCCTTCGATTTCCATCCTACTGGGAGTGATCGCCCTCTCCGGATCGTTGGGGGTGCCCTCCTCCTGGCTTCGCCTTTCGGTCGTGGGCAACCTCTCCTATGAAGCGATCGCCGCAGAAGCCGCTTCTCAGGCGATGGGCGTTTCCCTGAAGGATGCCGCCTCATTGACCACCGGTCACTTGGTGACGATCGTCCTGGTGATGACCACCGGAATCAGCTGGGGAATCATCGCGACGATTTTCTTCGGAAAATCATATTCCCGCAAATCAACCCAACTGCTCAACAAATCGAAAAAGAAGGAAGGAAAGAGTTTCGCCGACTGGGCGATGGTCGCGATGTTCATCGGCTTCTGTGGAACGTTCATCGGTTCCTACGTCGCCGAAGCGGTGGTCTTCAAACACTTTCTTCCGCTTCTCACGGCACTGGTCGCAGGATTGGTGATGAAAGGGTGTGAATACCTCGTGAATGAAAAACAACTGGCATGGATGGAGAACTTCTCCCTCTCCCTTTCGATGCTGATCGCGATGACCGCCGCGGTCCTGCTGGCCCTGTAGGAGGAATGGAATGAACAAATCATTTGATTATGAGCAGTATGACAACTCGATCCATCGCCTCGGGCGGATCACGAACACGATCGGGATTCTCTCTCTGCTGACGCTTCCCCTCGTTTTTTCGGTAGTGCTCGGCACCTCGCTTTCCTGGTCAGGATTTGCAAAAGGTCTCCTCCGCGTCTCGATCACCTATCTGCCGATCTGCATCGTCGAATTTCTGATCTATGTGCCGATCCTCGGGTCGGGCGGCTCCTATCTCTCTTTCATCACCGGCAATATCATCAATATGAAACTGCCGTGTGCCTACAACGCCCGGGAAATCGCCAAGACTCAGGCGGGAACTCCCGAAGATTCGATCATCACGACGTTGGCGGTCGGGGTTTCATCCCTGGTTACGATGCTGGTAATCTTCATCGGAGTCCTCCTGTTGATTCCTCTGACCCCCGTCCTGAACAATCCGACCCTCCGCCCGGCGTTCGACAACCTGCTGCCCGCTCTGTTCGGAGCGCTCGGTGCCCAGTACTTCTTCAAGAGCTGGAAGATCAGCGCGGTTCCATTGATCCTGATGATCGGTCTTTCGATTGCGATTCCCGCCCTCATCGCTCAAACAACGGTCATGATGATTCTCATCGGAGGTATCGCGATCGCTATCACCTATTTCTTCCACAAGAAAGGAGCCCTCCAATGACCAAACGGGAAAAACAGTATGCCAAGCTGCTCTCGAAGATGATTCAGGTGGAAACGATCAGTGAACCGGGAAAAACCCATGAAGAGAAGTTCGTCAAAAGCGAGGAGGTCCTTGCAAAGCTCTTTCCCAAGGTGTTCTCCTCCTTTAAGAGGCTTCCGATTGAAAACGGACTTTTGATGCGCCTCAAGGGAAAAACCGAGGGCGAGGCGGTGCTCCTCATGAGTCACCAGGACGTGGTTTCCGCCGAGGGGGAGTGGAAACATCCTCCCTTCAGCGGCAAGATCGCCGATGGCAAGGTCTGGGGCCGGGGAACCGTCGATACCAAGGGAGCATTGATGTGCATCCTTCAGGCGGCCGAGGAGCTGCTTGAAGAAGACTACGTCCCCGAAGTCGATTTCTATATCGCTTCTTCGTGGAATGAAGAGGTCACGGGAACGGGAGCCATAAATGCGGCAAGATATCTTCATGAGCATGGCATCCGCCTCCAGCTCCTGATGGATGAGGGAGGAATGGTGGTCGATGAACCGATCAAGGGGGTCAAAGGCCGCTTCGCGATGATCGGAACGGTCGAAAAAGGATATGGGGACATCGTCGCCATCGCACATGGCAAAGGCGGGCATGCCTCCACTCCGCCGAAGAACTCCCCCCTCGCCCGTCTGGCCGGCTTTGTCAACGAACTGGAGAAGCACGATCCCAACACCGTCGAGCTCAGCCCGACCTTGATGGAGATGTTCCGGCGAATCGGAAGCAAGGCGGATGGATCTCTCGGCTTCGTTCTTCGGAACGCCCGATTCCTGAAACCGGTACTGAAACGAGTCCTGCCGAAAAAAAGTCCAGTCATCGCCGCGATGATGAAAACGACGATGGCGTTCACGATGGCCGAGGGATCCCTCGGCCGAAACGTTTTGCCTCAAGTCGCCAAAGTGAATATAAACACCCGCTTCATCCAGCATCAGGGAGTCGAGGAGACGATGGCCATTCTCGCTCCCATCGCGAAAAAGTATGATATCGAACTGAAGATCGAAGATCACTGCCGCGATCTGCAAATGCCGGTGGATTTCAACGGCAATGCGTTCAAGATCGTCGAAGAGACCGTCAATGAACTCTTTCCCGGCGTCGTGGCGACCCCCTACGTAATGACCGGCGGAACGGATGCCTATCACTATCGCATCGTTACGGACAATGCGATCCGGTTCGCTCCATTGCAAATCAACAATCAGCAACATGCTTCGATCCATGCCGCCGATGAGAACATCGACGCCGCGGTCCTGCCGCCTGCGGTCGACTTCTACAAGGCGATCATTAAAAAGGTGAGATAAAAGCAAAAATGTGCTAAACTTCGCGCCATGGACAAGAGCTCGAAACCATATCAACCGATTGACCTTCCTTCGCTAGCGAAGAAGGTCAATCCTAAACTCGCCAGGCTCATCCCTCGTTTCATGTATAGAAAACTGGAGAAGCTTCTTCACGTCGAAGAGCTCAACGAGTTTTTTGAAGCCCATCACGATGATGACACCCAGACGTTTCTTGATGCGGTGGTCTCCTATCTCGATTTTGAGATCGTCATCGACGGCCAAGGGATCGAGGCTCTGACCGCCCTTGAAGGCGAGCCGGTCATCTTCGCTTCCAACCATCCCTATGGAGGGCCGGAGGCGATGGTCCTGTTCTCCATCGTCCATCGGCTCTTTCCCGACGCGAAGCTGGTGGCTCAATCATTCTTGAAGTTCATCAAGCCCGTTGAAAAAGCATGCGTGTTCAACAAGCGTGAAGTGAAGACCTTGATGGAAGCGGCAAACAACCGAAACAGTCTGATTTTTTATCCGGCCGGATATTGCTCGCGGGTCCTTTCCAACGGAGAGATCTTCGACTACGGTTGGCAGTCTTCCTTCGTTCGAATCGCCCGAAGGAAACGGATGCCGATCCTCATCGTGTACACCGACGGCCAGCTGAGCAGGAAAGTACATTGGTGGACCCGCTTGCGAAAACTTCTGAACATCAGGCTTTCAATCGAGACGATCTTCCTGGTTGACGAGATGTTCAAGCTGAAAGGAAAGACCCTCAGGATGGTCATCGGTTCCACGATCACCCCCGAGATGATTGACTCCTCAAAGATGAGCGACCGGCTTTTTTCCGATAAGCTTCGTCAATACTGTTATGAGCTGCGCAAAGATTCCAGGCTCATCTTCGATCCGAACATCCAGCCGACGCTTCCTCAGCTCTAGGGGCAATCGCTTTTGTTAGGAATCATAACAAATAAGGAATCGGATTTCCTCAATCATTTATCTTAGTTTTAATATGTTTGATTATAAATAATTATAATAGTTAGGATCGTTTATTATATGATCAATGCATCTCTTGAATGGCATTAAGGGCTTCCCGAATCGTTCGAGCTCCATACTGAGTCAGGGAAGATTGTTTGGAAGCCTTACTAACTAAGGATCTGGTAAAGCCGAGTTCTTTTGCCGTCTTCTCCCGGCGCTGGATGAACCCGACAGGACGAATCTCTCCCGAGAGGCTCAACTCTCCGAAGCTCACCAGATCTTTCGGCAGGCTCGTTTGGGTGAGCGCCGAATACAGAGCGAGGGCAAGAGCCAGTTCGATGGCGACTTCTCCCACCTTCATTCCTCCGCCGACGTTCACGTAGAGGTCTTGATCGCTGAAACGCAGACCTGCGTGTCGTTCAAGCACCGCGGCGACCCGGGTAACGCGGGCGCTGTCGATCCGATCGGAGTAAATCCTGCTGAAGCCGCTTTTGGCGGGAACGGTGAGCGCTTGGACTTCCACCAGAAACGAACGGGTTCCTTCCGCCACCGCACTGTAGGCGACCCCCGGAGGCAATGGACCTTCCGCTCGGTCGGAGAGAAAAAAGGATGCAGGATTCGCTACCGGATGAAGGCCTTTTTCATCCATTGAGAACAGCCCGATCTCATCGACGCTTCCAAAACGGTTTTTTGCCGCCCGGATGAGGCGGATCCCCGAAGGCAGCTGATCGAAATACAGGACTGTATCGACCAGGTGTTCAATGACCTTGGGCCCCGCAATCGTTCCTTCTTTGGTGACGTGGGCGACAAAAAACAGACTGATACCCAATCGCTTCGCCAAACTGACCAACGCATTGGAGCAGTGCCTGATCTGGTTCACCGATCCCGCAGGCGAAGGCAGTGTATCGCTGCTGAGCGTTTGGAGGGAATCTATCACTATGAGTGTAGCTTTTGAACTTGGTAGCACCTTTTCAAGCACTTCCAGCCTGGTATCGCAGAAGATATTGATCTTGCCCAAATGCAAACCGAGGCGCTGGGCTCGCATTTTCACCTGCGAGGGCGACTCTTCTCCGCTCACGTAGAGCACCTTGGAGGTTCGCTGGGCGCTTTGAAGGAGCTGAAGCATCAAGGTGGACTTCCCGATTCCCGGCTCGCCTCCGATAAGCACTGAGGAGCCCTTCATCACTCCTCCGCCAAGGACTCGATCCAATTCGCTGATACCGCTGGCATAGCGGAATTGAGGATCGACGACCACATTCTCCAGACTTACCGGCTCTTCATCCGTACTGAGCGGCTGCGCTCCTTTTGTGGGAGCGATGATGAGTTCTTCTTCAAAACTGTTCCACGAACCGCAATCAGGGCAGCGACCAAGCCATTTTGACTCGGTCCTGCCGCAATGTGAGCATACGAATTGCAGATCGCCGCTTCTTTTTGCCAAATCAGCCCCCTTTAGAAGGAGAGAAGGTGGACCTCGAAGATCAGGTAAGAGTTCGGAGGAATGATCCCCGGATACCCCATCTCGCCGTAACTGAGCTCAGGCGGGATGATGAGGGTTCGCTCTTCACCCACGCTCATCGTCACAAGCGCCTCATTCCATCCCTCGATCACTTCTCCGATCCGGACCTCCGTCGGTTCGCCTCGCTGAATCGACGAGTCAAAGATTCGACCGTCAAGCAGGGAGCCTTGATAGTGGACCTTTACACGGGCTCCCGTCTTCGGAAAGCGCTCTCCATCGCCCTTCTTCTTCACTACATACCTAAGGCCCGTTTTCGTGGAGATCGCTTCAGGATAACGATTCTTCAGCTCGGCCTCGACGTTCTTCCGTGCTTCTCCAGCTGCCTTCTTTTGTTTCTTTTCTGCCTCAACTATATATGCTGCAAAGGATTGTTTAGTAACCTTGAAGGCTTCCGCATCTCTGCCGACTCGGAGAATCTCAACCTTCTTGATCGTATCGCCTTGCACGATTGAATCGACGACTTTCTGGCCTTCGACGACGTTACCGAAGATTGAATGTTTATTGTCAAGCCAGGGGGTTTCCACATGGGTGATGAAAAATTGGCTTCCATTCGTTCCGGGACCACTGTTCGCCATCGAAAGAATTCCCGCCCGATCGTGCTTCAAGGAAGGATCGAATTCATCACCGAACTTATACCCCGGTCCACCGGTTCCCGTTCCGTACGGACACCCGCCTTGAATCATGAAGTTCGCAATCACCCGGTGAAACTTTAATCCATCGTAGAAGGGTTTGTCCTTGTTCAGACTCCCTTCGGCCAGACCGACGAAGTTCGCAACGGTCATCGGCGTTTTCTTATATTCAAGGGCGAGCACGATATCGCCCTTGCTCGTATGCATAACGGCATAGAGGCCGTCCTTCAGGGTATTCTTATCCATGAATTCCTTCCTTAAAACAAATGCTCATTAGGAACCAGTATCTGGTAGATCCGCTCCAGTTCTTCCGTGCTGGAAAACGGGATTTCAATCCTGCCTTTCTTGATCGTCCCTTTGATTTCGACTTGGGTGCCGAGCGCCATCAAAAAGCTTTCCTCGGCGGCGAGAACCTCCAGACTCTTTTCAACTTCTTTTTTGGAGCGTTTCTTCTTTTGATGCGCCACTCGCCTGCCCTGGTTGAACTGGGAGGCCATCTCCTCGGTTGCTCGAACCGATAAATCTCGTTCCAACAAGGTTTTATACAGAATCTCCCGATCAGCGGGGTTTACGACCGAGAGAATCGCGCGAGCGTGTCCGGCGGTGAACTTGCCTTTCAAAAGCTCTTCCTGCATCACAGGGCTGAGTTGAAGCAGACGGATGCTGTTGCTGATCGTCGATCGATTCTTGCCCAATCTTCGGGCAAGCTCTTCCTGGGTAATTCCGGCTTCCTGGATCAGGTAGGCATATGCCTGCGCTTCCTCGATCGGGTTGAGTGATTCCCGTTGGATATTCTCGATCAGAGAGATTTCAAGCCGCTGCATCTGCGTTACATCTTTTACCAGCACGGGGATGGTTTTCAAACCGGCCATCTTCGATGCCCGGTACCGGCGCTCACCGGCTACGATCGAATAGCGATTCGGGCCGATCTCTTCGACCAGAATCGGCTGCAGCACACCTTCCCGCCTTATCGATTGGGCCAACTCTTCCAGCGTTGCGCTGTCGAACTCTTTCCGAGGCTGGTTGGGGTTGGGGCGGACCGCATCAAGGTCCACTTCCAGAACACGATCTCCCTTCTCTTCCTTTTTGCTCGAACTCAAGGCGTTATCCAACACCGAATCATAGGAGAAGTCTTGCATCAATGAACCGATGCCTTTACCCAATCCGATTTTTCGCTTACTTTCCACGTTTAATGACCTCCTTCGCCAATGCTCGATACGCCTTCGCCCCGTTGCAGGAGCTGTCATACTGATTGATCGGTAAACCATGGCTGGGAGCTTCGGCCAGGCGGATATTCCGAGGAATCATCGTATTAAATACTAGATCATCAAAATAGGAGACGATATCATCGACGACATCCCGTGAGAGCCGGGTCCGTTTGCTGTACATCGTAAAGAGAATGCCCAAGATTTCCAACTCCGGATTCAATGATTTTTTGATATTTCCGATCGTATGCATCAAAAGCGTCAATCCTTCCATGGCGAAATATTCACTTTGCATCGGGATGATGATCTCATTGGCCCACACCATCGCATTGATGGTTACAAGACCTAATGATGGAGGACAATCGATGATGATATAATCCCATTTCCCCTCAAGGGGTGAAAAGGCATCCCGAATATAGTATTCGCGCCGATCCTGATTCACCAGCTCGATGGCAAGTCCGGCCATATGAATGTTGCTGCCGATCGCATAAAGATTCCTGACGGCAGTCTGCTGAATCACATCGTCAAGCTCTGCGCTGCCGGCAAGTACTTCATACACTCCGGGTTTCCGGGCATCCAAGCCGACGCCGCTGGTGAGGTTTCCCTGGGAGTCGATATCAATCAATAGTGTTCTCTTGCCCAACTCCGCTAAGGAGGCGCCCAGATTGATCGCTGAAGTCGTTTTACCGACTCCTCCTTTTTGATTCAAAAACAAGATAATCTTTGTCTTCATAGTTGATACTATACTCAAATGTTTCCAATCTGTCACCGCCTTGACCGTTATCTATCTACAATGTATCTTTCTCTTAACCCATAGGAGGTATCCATGATGGAAGATAAAGTCAAACAAGCACTTCAGGATATTCGTCCTGCTTTGCAGAATGACGGTGGAGATATTGAGTTCGTCAGTCTCGTTGGAAATGACGTAACTGTTCGACTCGTCGGAGCTTGTGCCGGCTGCCCAATGTCGCAAATGACTCTCAAAGGGGGAGTGGAGCGCTATTT
Organism: Spirochaetales bacterium; assembly: GCA_012519115.1. Taxonomy (GTDB): domain Bacteria; phylum Spirochaetota; class Spirochaetia; order Sphaerochaetales; family Sphaerochaetaceae; genus Sphaerochaeta. The sequence continues at coordinate 50,176 of JAAYQW010000050.1, read as the reverse complement.
GCGCAACTTTGTCGATCCTAACCTTAACGTGGTTAACGAGCGGTAGCCCACACCCCGATCATCACAAATAAGGAACGTTTCACGTGAAACATCGTGAGACGTTTTTTGTTTCACGTGAAACATCCCTTTTCCTACACTCGCATTTCTCCTAATCATACGTTCCGTCAATACATTGCCCTCCATCCCAGCCAGGTATTTTTTTTCTCATACTATCAGAATAATTATGTTGTACGCCATTTTGTTTTATGGTATAGTATCTATGTGACGAACAAATGGACAAGCGGGGAGGTTCGTTCTATTCGTGCGTGTTTTACGAATGACAATCAAATCCCGTAACGTTTTTCTCATTTGTTTGTTTTAGGTGTAGAGAGGATCTTCACTGGGGTGTAGTGATGGCGATACGGATAAAGGGTGCGTTTCACGTGAAACATCTGTTGGGATTAGCACAAACTGATTGTACTCTTATGCCTCTTGATCTGTTCAAGAGGTCCTGTTTTATGGTTTTGCTTGGTTTATTTCCCAAACATTCTGGATGCGCCAAAACCTGCATTTAAATGCGTAGTTTGATGGTTTTTAGCCGGGTTTCTATAAACAGAAACAGATATGTTTAGAGATTGTATCTGATTGTTGTACTGATATATCGCTCTGAGCTATATTCTATATGCCTCCTCGTTTCAATGAGAAACCGCGTCGTTTTGATAGGATAGACGACGTGGTTATTGTTTGTTTGCTTGAAAAGATCTATCTGATCCTATTCTTCGTCAGCATCGTTATTGCCCTCGAGATCGTTGTCATCGTCGTCAGTCCGGTCCTCTTCCTCATCGGGGATTTCCACATCAGCTTCATCGTCGCGATCGGTCGAGGCGATCGCCACGATCGAGTCCTCATCCCACTTCATCCGGACGGTTCGTACACCACCGGCGTTTCTGCCTTGGACAGGGATCGTATCGACGTGAATTCTGAGTGTCTGTCCCAAGAGGGTAACGCAGACGACATCTTCCTCTTCACTGACGCCAAGAACTCCGATGATCTCGTCGTTCTTTCTCAGCCTGAGGATCCGCTGGCCCTGAGTTCCTCGATTGTGGGGCATGAACGCATCGAATTCCACCCGTTTGCCTTGCCCATTCGCCGTGATCACGAGAACATGTTTCCCTTCTTCGACTTTCACCATTCCAGCAAGCTGGTCACCATCAACGAGGCGAATGCCTCGCACCCCTCGGGTTGCCCGACCCATCGCCCGGACCTGGTCGCTTTGGAAGCGAAGAGCCCGTGCGCCTTTGGTGATGAACATCACTTCGTCGCCATCTTCCACCAGCTCACAGGAAAGCAGCTGATCGCCCTCATCCAGGACGATCGCCCAGATGCCTCGAGCTCGGGCGTTGATGAAGTTCTGGAGAGATACTTTCTTCGTTACTCCATACAAAGTGGCCATCATCAAGTATTGATCCTCGGTGAACTCCTTGAAGCAGATGATCGACGTTACCTTCTCTTCGGTTTCAATTTGAATGAAGTTCTTGATCGAAACGCCCTTGGCATATTTTCCCGCTTCGGGAATATCAAAGACTTTGGTGTAGTACGCCTTGCCCATATTGGTCACGAACATGACGTAATCGTGGGTCGAGGCGACGAACATGTGGTCGATGAAGTCTCCGTCTTGAAGTTTCGCGCTGCGAACGCCCATTCCGGCGCGTCCGCGTGCCTCATACTCCTCCGTGGGGACCCGCTTGGCGAAGCCCTTGTTGGAGATCAGGACGACAACGTCCTCCTCCTTGATGAAGTCGGCCATCGTCGCCTGACCAAGCTCCTCGATGGTGATCTCGGTTCTTCTCTTATCCCGCGGTGCGAGATTTTGCGGCAACTCATTGATTTCCGCCTGTACGACTCCCATCAGCTTTCCTTCATCCGAAAGAAGCTCATTGTAGTAGGCGATTTTTGCTTCGAGTTCAGCCAGCTCTTCAAGAATCTTGGAGGATTCAAGATGGCTGAGCCGGCCAAGGCGCATGTCAATGATCGCCTGAGCTTGGATTTCATCAAGAGCGAAGGTGGCGATCAACCGCCGGCACGCAACGCTGTTGTCAGGCGAGTCTTTGATGATCCGGATCACTTCATCGATATTCTCCAGACCAATCTTGAGACCGCGAAGGATATGAGCTCGTTCTTGGGCTTTGCGAAGATCGTACGTCGTCCGTCTCGTTACGACATCTTGGCGATGCTTTACATAGTAGTAGAGCATATCCTTGAGCCCAAGGAGCTGAGGTCGTCCATCGACCAGGGCGAGATTGTTGACGTTGAAGTTCGACTGAAGAGCGGTCCGCTGGAAGAGCTGGTTCAAGACGACCATCACTTCGGCGCCCATCTTCAATTCGATGACGATCCGAATACCGTTGCGGTCGGATTCATCGCGAATCGTGCTGATCATGGGAATCGATCCGTCTTTCCGAAGATCGTCGATCTTTTTCACCAAGTCCGCTTTATTCACTTGATAGGGAATTTCCGTGAAGACGATCGCATCGTTTCCGCGGGCGGTCTCTTCGATCTCATACTTCCCTCGGGTGATGATCCGCCCTCGACCCGTTGAAAAAGCATCCACGATGCCTCTCATCCCGCAAATCACTCCTCCTGACGGGAAGTCGGGGCCCTTGATGTGCTCCATAAGCTCCATCAACGTTATTTCGGGATTATCAATCAGAGCGTTGGCGGCGGCACAAATCTCCTGAAGGTTGTGCGGAGCCATGTTCGTCGCCATGCCGACGGCGATTCCGCTCGACCCGTTGGCCAGAAGGAACGGAAACGCGCCGGGGAGGACGGAGGGCTCGGTCAACGAATCATCGTAGTTCGGCTTGAAGTCGACGGTTTCTTTTTGAATGTCGCTGAGCATCTCTTCGCCGATGCGGCTCATCTTCGCTTCGGTATACCGCATCGCCGCCGCGGGATCTCCGTCGATGGATCCGAAGTTGCCCTGGGGGTTCACCACCGGATACCGAAGCGAGAAATCCTGAGCGAGCCGGACCAGAGCGTCATACACGGAAGCATCGCCATGGGGGTGATACTTACCCAGGACATCTCCGACGATGCGGGCGCTTTTCTTATAGGATGAGTTGGCCCTGAGGCCCATCTCATACATATCATAGAGAATTCGACGATGGACCGGCTTGAGTCCATCGCGCACATCGGGCAGAGCCCGGCTGACGATCACGCTCATCGCGTAGTTGAGATAGCTTGTGCGCATCTCTTCCGCTACATCCACTTTAATCGTCCTGTTTTCCATCGTATCCACAATTCTATCCTTGCCTACACATCAAGATTGGAGACATACACCGCATTTGCATCGATGAACGCCCGGCGAGGCTCGACTTCTTCGCCCATCAACATCGAGAACACCCGATCCGCTTCCTCGGCATCACCGAGGGTTATCTGACTGATCAGGCGAGTCTCGGGATTCATCGTCGTCTCCCACAGCTGCTCGGGGTTCATTTCTCCAAGACCCTTATAGCGTTGAATGGAAGCCTTCGCCGCATCATCGCCGGCTTCTTCAAGAATTCGAATCCGAGCTTCCTCATCATAGGCGTAGGTGACGTTTTTTCCGATCGTGATCTTGTACAGCGGCGGCATCGCGAAATAGACATATCCCGCTTCGATTAACGGACGCATATAGCGGAAGAAGAACGTCAGGAGGAGAGTTCGGATGTGCGAACCGTCGACATCGGCATCCGCCATGATGATGACTTTATGATAGCGGGCTTTGGTGATATCGAACGTCACATCGGCGTCGAGGTCCTCATCCTTGCCCGTATCGTTGTAACGGGTGAGGCCTGCTCCGATCGTGCTGATCACCGGCTGAAGCTTGTCATTGCCCAAGACCCGGTATTCCTGCGCTTTTTCAACGTTCAGCATCTTGCCCCAGAGCGGCAGGATCGCCTGGAAACGGCGGTCGCGGCCTTGTTTTGCCGATCCTCCCGCGGAGTCTCCCTCGACGATGAACACTTCACAGAGCGCCGGATCCTTTTCGGAGCAGTCCGCCAGTTTGCCCGGCAGGCCTCCTCCTTCGCTTTTCTTTCGGATCTGTTCCCGAGCTTTCCGGGCGGCGATTCGTCCGAGCGCCGCGTTGATGATCTTCTCCAAGATCAGTTCGGCATGGGCAGGGAACTCGTCAAAGTAGTTGCCGAGCTTTTCATACACCAGGGAAAAGACCACGCCGGTAACGGCGCTGTTCCCCAGCTTCATCTTCGTTTGACCTTCGAACTGAGGCTCGGGAAGCTTGATCGACACGATTGCGGTGAGTCCTTCGGAGATATCGCTCGGTTCGAGGCGATCTTCATAACGCTTCAGAAGTTTTTGGTTCTTCTGAAGCTGAACATTGATCACCCGGGACAGCCCGGTTCGAAAACCGGTAAGGTGCGTTCCGCCTTCTTTCGTGTTGATGTTATTCACGAAGGTCAGGACCTTCTCATCATATTTATCGTTGTATTGGATGGCGATCTCAACCTTGATATTGTCCCGCTCCCCCTCGATGGAGATCGGCTTGTCGCCGAGAGTGCGCTTATATTCATTAAGGTAGCTAACAAACTCAACGATGCCCCCTTCCGAGAGAAAAGCCTGCTGTTTCGGCTCTTCAGAGCGGATATCGGATACCGTTATTGAGACTCCTTTGTTTAAAAAGGAGAGTTCACGGAAGCGATTCACCAGCGTTTCATAGCTGAATGCGTTCTCTTCCAGGATCGTATGGTCCGGAGAAAACGTAACTTTCGTTCCGGTCTCGTCGGTGTCGCCGATTCGTTCAACCGCACTGGTGGGGTTGCCCTGGCTGTAGAGCTGGCGGAAGATTCCGCCATCCCGCTTCACGATCACTTCCATCCAGATGCTGAGGGCGTTTACACACGAAACACCGACACCATGAAGCCCGCCGCTGACTTTGTAGGAGTTCTTGTCGAACTTCCCTCCGGCGTGGAGCTGCGTCATCGCGATCTCAAGCGAACTCTTCTTTTCGATTGGGTGAATGGCTACGGGAATTCCCCGTCCATTGTCTTCGACAGTACAGAACTGTCGTCCGTCTTCATTTCGGGAAAGCGTAACAGCGATCTTGTCACAATACCCCGCCATCGCTTCATCGATCGAGTTGTCCACCACCTCATAGACGAGGTGGTGAAGTCCGTCGATTCCTGTTGAACCGATATACATCCCCGGCCGCTTTCTGACCGCTTCAAGGCCTTTGAGGACTTGAATCGAGGAAGCGGAATACTGTTCCGAAGGTTTTACTGCACCCGTTTCTCTTGCACCCGCAGAAGGGTCAGCATTCCCGTTGGAAAAACTCCCATCATTCATTGGTATATCCTTATGTAACAATAAAAAATTTCATAACTTCCATTCGATAAATTGTACCAGAAATAACAAAGTGTTGCAAGCTGCCTTGGAGGTTTTTGACAAAATATATATACTTTCATGATAATGAGTTACACCTACCTAAAACCACTCGGACAGAGAATGCTTGCACCGTTGTTCACTCAACGATAGAATAGGTGGTATGAGCGACCAACAAACAACCTATTACGAGTTCTGGCTGGAGACGGCAAAACGAATACAGGAAACCCTTCCTCCTCAGGAATTTTCCACCTGGTTCAGCCGAATCTCCTATCTCTCCTCTAAAAAAGGGGAGGTCACCCTCGCTGGTCCCAGTCAATTTGTCCTCGATACCGTAACGACCCGTTATCGATCGATCATCGCTAATACCCTCAGCGAACTTACCGGTGAAGAGATTACCGTCGAGTTCGTCGTATCCGACAAAGGAAAACGTCCCGCCCAATCGACGGACGGCGGTGAAATGAGTGGGGAAGCGCGAAAAGAGAAGAAAGCCGGTGACCTTGCAAAGAAGATTTCCAAACGGAAGAGCGAGGCGAATTTGAACCCTTCCTATGAGTTCGAATCCTTCGTCCTCGGTGACAACTCCGCATTCGCGTACAATGCGAGCCTGGCGATCGCAAAGAATCCAGGCTCGAGCTACAACCCCTGTCTGATCTACGGCGATGTGGGCCTCGGAAAGACCCATCTCCTCAGTTCAATCGGCAACTACATTCTCGATCATGCTCCCGAGTGCAAAGTGATGTACGTGACCGCCGAAACGTTTACCAACGAATTCATCGAGTCGATCGGAAATCAAAAAACCCAGCAGTTCAAGAACAAGTTCAGAAATGTCGATGTCCTGCTGATCGATGATATTCACTTTCTCCAAGGCAAGGATTCCACCCAGGAAGAACTCTTTCACACCTTCAACAACCTCTATGAAGCAAAGAAGCAGATGGTGTTCACCTGCGACCGCCCGATCAGTGAATTGAAGAATATCACCGATCGTCTTTCTTCCCGGTTTGAACGAGGACTGAATGTCGACCTCCAACCGCCAAACTATGAAACAAGGGTCGCAATCCTTAAAAAGAAGCTCCAGGAACATGGTTCAACCCTTTCAGAGGACATCATCAATTACATTGCCTTTAATGTTGTGACCAACGTCCGGGACCTTGAATCGTCGTTGACGAAGCTCGTCGCCTATATGGATCTGATCGGCGAAGAGCTGACGTTCGAGAAAGCGAAACAGCTTCTGGGCATTCTTCCCGCGATGGCCAATATCGCTCGAGACACTCTTTCCATCGGAGAGATCATCAAAACGGTCGGTGATTACTTCAATGTTTCAACATTCGAGATCAAAGGAAAGAAGAAAAACAAGAGTCTGGTCCAGCCAAGACAGATCGCAATGTACCTTGCCCGGCAGATCACCGATTTTTCAACGACGGAAATCGGGATGGAATTCGGCGGCCGCGACCACACTACGGTGATGTATGCAAACAACCGGGTCGAATCATTGATGAAAGGTGATGAAGCATACGCGGCGACCGTCAATAAGCTGCGTCGCCAACTGACCTCTTCCTAAGCTGTATAACCTGGGGATAACCTCTTGGAGAAGTGTGGATATCTTTTCAAACCTGTGGATAGCTCAATATTGCCTGTGAATGGATTGTGGACACCTTTTGAACCTGTCCACAAGCTAGAAAAATTTAACCGGTTCTTTTACAATGAATTGTCTGAGTTATCCACAGTTTCTGTGCTATTATTACTATTATTACTGATTAATAATAAAATAGGAGTAGTAAGATGAAGTTCATCTCAACCAAAGAAGCAATCCTTTCAGAAATCATATACACGGTGGATTTCACCACGCAAAAGAACAATCTGGCGATTACCAGCAATGTATACCTTCAGACTCTTGGCGATCAGCTGCTGATTAAGGCTACAGACGGTAAAGTAGGATTTTCAACTTCGATCACGGTGGATGTACAGGAAGAGGGAAAAGCTCTGGTCCTTCAGGAAAAACTGCTGGAAATCCTTCGTGTCTTACCGGATGGAGATATCAACTTTTCAATAAAAGACGGGTATTTCACGATCGTGCCCATCGGTCATGGAATCGATTTTAAAATCCGAATGATCGAAGCGGATCAGTTTCCCGCTCTTGAAACGGTTGAGAATGATCGGTTCTTCAGCATTGCTCAAAATTCTTTCCTCGATATGAGCGAACAAGTCATTTTTGCCGTCAGTGATGATACCTCCCGATACTTCCTTTGCGGAATCTATATTGAACGCAGCGAAGGAGGAATAACGATGGTCGCAACCGACGGACGAAGACTCTCGATCGTCGAGCGGGTCTTTGAAGAGAGATTGCCTTCCTTCGCGCCGATCATCGTGCTCCCGAAGTTTTTCCATATTCTTCGGAAGATCGGTACCGGCGAAGGGACCGTCGAGCTTGCAATCACAGAATCCATCCTCTTTGCCCGGATCGGAGGACGGACGTTCTATATCAATCTGATCCGGGAACAGTATCCGAACTTCCGCCGGGTCATCCCCGAACAGCAAAGTTATCGATGCACGATGAAAATTCAAGAGATGGAAGATGCATTGCGGCGAGTGGCGATCCTGATCGAGTCGAAAGCCAAACGGCTCTTCCTGGATGTCAGTGAGGGCGGCGTCCTGTTGACGAGCGATGTCAGTGAAAGCGGTGAAGCCAAGGAAATCGTTCCTTGTCAGTATGAAGGACCGGATTGCAAGATCTCATTGAACTACACCTATCTTCTTACTCCGTTGCGAGTGATGGAAGGGGAATATTTCTCGATCAACTTTACTGAACCGAACCGGTCGATGACGGTAAAGCCGGAAAGCGGGCGTGACTATATGCATATCATCATGCCGATGCAGCTTAATCCTTGATGCGCTTTTGTACGATCACAACGAATCAATTCAGAAACCTCAAGGAAGAACCCTTGGAAGTGGATGCTTCCAAGGTTCTCCTTATCGGTTCCAACGGTCAAGGCAAGACGAATCTGCTCGAAGCGTTGTATACGCTGTGTTACGGCTCTTCTTTTCGAACGACCCAGATCAAAGAGCTGGCGACGCACGGATTCAAGGATTTTCGGATCGAGGGAACATACCGCGATGAACGGGACTTGCTCCATGCCCTCACCCTCACGTTCAAGGACAATAAACGAGTCATCACCTTGGACGGAACGGTGATTCGTGACCGGAAAGAGCTGGTCTACAATATTCCGACGATCGTCTTCAGTCACGATGATATATTTTTTGTCAAAGGCGAACCCGAATATCGACGGAAATTTTTCGACCAGACGATGAGTATGTACAATCCACTCTTTTTCGATGATCATCGGCGATATCGCCAAGTGCTGCGCCAGCGAAATCAGGCGATCAAGGACGAACAATACTCCTTGCTGCCGATCTACGACCGGCAGCTTGCCCGCCATGGAATCGCGATTCAACAGGAACGGGTTCATTCCGTCTATGAGTTTCTTCAAATCTTTCCGGAAATCTATCAGGAGGTTTCCCAAAGCGACACCCTCTTGGATATCGAGTATCGCCCCTCCTGGGAGGAGTGCGCCACCGAGGAGGAAGTCATCCACTACCTCGAATTCCATCGCCGAAGGGATATCAAGCTTCAGACGACGACGAGCGGGATCCATCGCGACCAGTTCATGATTTCGGAAGAAGGCTACCCGTTCGCCAACAAAGGGTCGACAGGCCAGCTGCGCCTGGCATCATTGGCCCTCCGGGTTGCTCAGATGGCGTACTTCACGAAAAAAACGGATAAAGAAACGGTCATTCTCGTCGATGACGTTCTTTTGGAGCTGGATATTCCGAAGCGCGAACGGTTTCTGACTCTTCTTTCCGGCTACAGCCAGGCGTTCTTCACGTTCCTGCCGGAAGAACGGTATATCAACTCCTTTGAAACGTGCGATCGGAAAGTGTATCATGTCAGTGAAGGAGCATTTACTCTTGGCCAGTGAAAAGAAACCTCGCCTCAGCAAGAGCGAACATCCCCTGCTCGGCAAAGATGTCTTGGACACCGTCCTCAAAACGCTCAATATCGATCTGGCCGAACCGAGATATGGTCTTGCCACAAGCTGGGAGGAGATTGCCGGACCCGATCTGTATCTGCATGTGAAGGTGGTGGATATCCGGCACAGCACCTTGGTTCTTCGAGCGGATCATCCTTCATGGGCAAACCTCGTGCTGCTGCAAAAAAAACGGATTATACAGGCGATTCAAAAGCGATATCCGAGCCTTGGGATCACAAGTCTTCAAGTGCTTGGCGCTTGACGTAAAACAGCACTGTCTATATACTGCACCACTCGGGGGAGTGTCCCCCGCTTGATATGAATAATCCGCGTTAAGCGATGTAAATTGGAGAATCCCCATGAGTTACAAAGGTAAGAGAACCTACCAGCCCAGCCGGGTTAAAAGGAACAGAAAGTTCGGGTTCCGTGCTCGTATGGCCACGAAGGGAGGAAGGCTCATCCTCGCCCGCCGCCGAGCAAAGGGCCGTCACAAGCTTTCTGTTGCAGATGAGAAAAAGCCTTTCTAAGAGTGAAATTGTAAAACGTAGATCGGAAATAGATCGAATCTTTAAAACCGGCAAGAAAGTTTCAAGCCGGGGCATGAGCTTGATTGTGACAGCCAACGGCCTTCCGTTCAGCCGGATCGTGGTTATTCCCGTCCGAGGCTATGGCTCATCGGTGGAGCGCAACAGAATCCGTCGACAGATCAAAGAGATCTGGCGTACTGAAAAAGATCGATTTCTTCCGGGCTACGATTTTGCATTTGTCGTATACCCAGGAAGAAATGTAGACCATGCTCTTCAAAGGCAACAAGTGCTCACTCTGTGTAAGCAAGCCGGAGTGATGTATACTCCCTGATTTCTTTGAGTCTACCTATTCCTGAACCACACCTTCTTCCGATAGCAGGAGTAGTCATGGACCGAAACACCATATTAGCAATCATCCTCAGCGTGCTTGTCATCACCATCGGGATGACGATTCAAGCGACTTTTTTTGCCCCGAGCGTGCAAGAAGAGGTTGTCGAAGAGGCAATCAACGTAGAAGAGATCTATCTTCAGCCGGAGACCTACAGCAAGCTTCCGAGCAACCTGGCCTGGGGAACGGATTTGCCGGGTTCGTTGATCGCTCTTGAAACTCCCGCCGCTTCATCCCCGTTCGTCTATGAAACGGATATCTTTCTGATCACCTTCGATCCCAAAGGCGCTTCGATCTCATCCTTCAAATTGAAGAAGCACCTGGATAAAGGCGAGCCGGTGGAGCTGCTTTTCGGTGATGCGGATGCCAACAACGCATTCCTCCTATATGCCGGATCCGATCGTACTCGACCGATTGACGCGCCGTTCGACTACAAGATCGTCGGGAACCGGGTGATTTTCAGCCAGACCTTCGCGATCAAGGGCGAGGATGTTCCGTTCACGTTGACGAAGACGTTCACCTTCGGAGACAGCGAGTATCTCTTCCAGGTCGACGTGAACCTCGTCAACAGTGAAAACAAGGCGATTCCTCTTTCCTTCGACAATACGGCGTATACCATCGGCTTCGAACCGCAAATCGGGCCCTCCTTCACCAGCATCGACAACCGTTACTCCTATCGCCGGTTCTACATCAAAGAGGACGGAGCGAAGAAGAAAGCTACGATCACGGTCAAGAACGGGCTCTATACCACTGAAAAACCCATTTCCTGGGTTGCTTTGACCGGCAAGTATTTCTCGATGATCGCGATTCCCGATGCAACGAACTATACGGTCACGTTGAGCGAAGATACGAGCACCGGTATTCCTCTCGAGTCGAACGTATTCTTCAGTCGGCCGACGATTCGCAGCGCCGATCAGACGGATACGTACCGCTTTTACATCGGCCCCCAGCTGAAGGCGGACATGATTCCGTATAATGATCGGACGAGCAACAGCTTCGGGCTTTCCAACCTGTTCCTGGAGGAGACCCTCGATTCATCCTCATGGCTGGGTTGGCTTGAGACGATCCTGAAGACGATTCTCAACCTTTTGTACAAGGTGATTCCCAACTACGGAGTCGGAATCATCATCCTGACCTTCCTCTTGAAGCTGATTCTCCACCCATTCACCAAGAAGGGGATGGAGTCCACCGCCAAGATGAGCGCCCTTGGACCTCAGATGGAGGAGATCAAGGCGCGCTATCCGGATAATCCCACCAAGCAGAACGAGGAGATGGCTGAGCTCTACAGGCGGGAGAAGATCAACCCGATGGGCGGCTGTCTGCCGATGCTTCTCCAGTTCCCGATCCTTATCGCGTTCTACGGATTGCTCAACAAACACTTTGAGCTTCGGGGAGCGATGTTCATCCCCGGATGGATTCCGGACCTTTCAGTTCCGGAGACGGTGGCTACCTTGCCGTTCAATCTGCCGTTCCTCGGAAATGAGATCCACTTGCTGCCAATCTTCTACACCGTGAGCATGATCTTCTCTATGAAGATCACTCAAAGCTCTTCCGGCAGTGCCGCCGGCAGCCAAGGAATGATGAAGATGATGACGTACGGAATGCCGATCATGTTCTTCTTCGTTCTCTACAATGCGCCCTCCGGCTTGATTCTCTACTGGTCGGTGATGAACATCATTTCTGTCGTTCAGCAGATCTACACCAACAAGAAGAGACAAAAGGAAGACGCGGAAGAGAAGGTCATCCAATTCCAGTCCAAGACGAAAGGCAAGAAACGATAGAAGATTAACACCGAAGAGGTACGATACCATGATACGAGAGTTCGAAGGACGAACAGAACAGGAAGCGATCGCGAAAGCAATCGAAGAACTGAACATCGAGCGGGAGGATTTCGATGTCGAAATCATCGAACCGGCTCGCAAAGGGCTGTTCAAAAAAAACAGCGTGAAAATCAGAATTCACTTTGACGATGGAATGGACGAGGAAGAGTCCTATTATGATGAGGGAGAGGATCTCGACGAGCCGTTTGACGGCGAACTCGAGGATAAAGTTCTCACGTTTGTGGCGACGGTTCTTGAGAAGATGGGCTATGCCGGCAATGTCTCGATCGCCTTCAGGAAAGAGCGGAAGATCGGCTTGAGGATCGACAGCGAGAACTCCAACATCATCATAGGTCGAAAAGGCAAGAACCTTGATGCCCTTCAATTGCTTACGAACGTCTTCGTCGGACAGCAAAACTCGAATGTCCGAGTGATCGTCGATAGTGAAAACTACCGGATCCGCCACGAGGAGCAGCTGATTCGCCTTGCGTATCGCACTGCCGAGCATGTTGTAAAGAGCGGCCAAAGCCGCTTGCTTGAACCGATGAATCCCTATGAACGGCGCTTGGTACATACCGCCTTGAACGACTTCGGCGGAGTGGAGACCAAGAGCGAGGGTGACGGACTCTACAAACAAGTGCGAGTCATCGCGACGAACTGACTTCTGTGCCACCTGCGGAAATGCAAGTGGTTTTTTGATTGTGATTAAAGAAAAGCTTGACAAGTATGGTGGGTAAAACTACTATGAGTGGTGTATCGTATGATATAAGACACTATATGTTGAGTGTATAGGAAAAGGGAAGTTGGGTGTAACGCCCACGCGGTCCCGCCGCTGTGATGGGGAGCGTTTGGAGATGACCACTGGAGCGATCCGGGAAGGTTCCAAAAGCGATGATCCTAAGCCAGAAGACCTTGCCTATATGGTCACGCCGCCACGGAGCATGGCAGGAGCGTGAGAGCCGATAGGCTTTTATTCTTCTTGCCGCTTCAGGCTAGGAGAAATCATGGTTACCATTATCAAACGTGATGGACGGGAAGTTTTCTGCGAGGCACAGAAAATCACCGCCGCCCTCTCGAAAGCGGCGCACGCCGCCGGCGAGCCGATCGATTCGGTCGCTCTTGCCAATCGGGTGTTGGAGCAGATCTCCGACCGAACCACCGTTGAAGTCGAAGAGATTCAAGACCTCGTCGAAGAGGCGCTCATCGAAGCGAACTACCCCAAGACTGCGAAAGCGTATATCCTCTACCGGAAAGAACGACAGCGGATTCGCGAAGGCAAAGCCCTCATCAAGGCGACCCAGAACCTCTTCGATTCCTACCTTGAAGACAGGACCTGGCAGATCAAGGAAAACGCCAATGCCCGCAAAAGCGTCAACGGGATGAACAACTATATCCGCGAGCGACTGACGGAAAGCTATTGGCTCAACGATATCTATCCTAAAACCATCAGAGAGGCCCACCTGGAAGGAACTCTTCACCTTCATGATCTGGGGTTCTTCGGGCCATACTGCTGCGGGTGGGATCTTCGCCAGCTCCTGGAGGTCGGCTTCGGAGGCGTGGAAGGAAAAGTCTCTTCAAAACCGGCGAAGCATCTGCGCTCCTTTCTGGGACAGATCGTCAATGCGACGTTTACGCTCCAAGGTGAATGTGCCGGAGCTCAGGCATGGTCCTCCTTCGACACGTATTGCGCTCCCTTCGTCCGCTCGGACAAGTTGGGGCACAGAGAGGTAAAGCAGGCGATACAGGAGTTCGTCTTCAACCTCAACGTTCCGACGCGCGTCGGGTTTCAATGTCCGTTTTCCAACCTGACGTTCGATATCACCCCTCCGAAGACCCTCAGCGAGCAGCCGGTGATCATCGGAGGGGTCCCCCAAGATTCCTGTTACGGTGATTATCAGGAGGAGATGGATATCATCAACAAGGCGTTTTGCGAGGTGATGGAAGAAGGGGATGCTTCTTCAAGGGTGTTCACTTTTCCGATTCCCACCTACAACGTAACCAAGGAGTTTCCGTGGGAAAGCGAGGTCGTCGATGCGATCTTTTCGATGACCGCCAAATATGGAATTCCCTACTTCTCCAATTATGTGAACAGCGATCTCAATCCGGAAGACGCTCTTTCGATGTGCTGCAGGCTTCGCCTTGATACCAGCGAACTGCGCAAGCGCGGCGGCGGACTCTTCGGCTCAAACCCCCTGACCGGTTCGATCGGAGTGGTGACGATCAATCTCAGCCGGCTCGCCTACGAAAGCGCCGATGAAGAGGAGTTCAGAGAAAAATTGGCATCCGCGGCTTTGTTGGCTAAAGAGAGTCTTGAAATCAAGCGCAAAATCATCGAAGGCGAAACGAATCGGGGAATGTATCCGTTCAGCAAAGTGTATCTCTCCGGCGTGAAAGAGAGCCAGGGAACCTACTGGGCGAACCACTTCTCGACAATCGGAGTGCTTGGGATGGAGGAGGCGTGCATCAACCTTCTGGGAGGCAGTCTGCTTGAGGAAGCAGGGCAGGCGTTCGGACTCAGAACCCTTGCCTATCTTCGGGAAATCATTCAAAGCTTCCAGGAAACGAGCGGCGGAGTGTTGTACAACCTGGAAGCAACGCCCGCCGAAGGGGCAAGCTACCGGCTGGCGAACCTCGATAAGAAGGCGTATCCCGAGATCGTCACTGCCGGAAAGAAGGAGCATTATTACACCAACTCCAGCCAGCTGCCCGTCTCATCCACCAGAGACATCTTCGATGTGCTGGAGAAGCAGGATGAGCTGCAGTGTCAGTACACCGGAGGAACGGTCCTCCACCTCTACCTCGACCAGAGGATTCGGAACGCTCAGCTGGCGAAGCTTCTGGTCCAACGGGTGTTTTCCCGTTACAGGCTTCCCTATCTCTCCCTGACTCCGACCTTCTCCACATGCACCGATCATGGGTATCTTGTCGGAGAACAGAAGACATGCCCCCACTGCGGAAAAACGACCGAGGTGTGGACTCGGGTGGTCGGGTATCTCAGGCCGGTGGCTGACTTCCATCCGGGAAAGCAGGAAGAACACTCCGAGCGCTCCTTCTTCAAAGCGGAAGCGGTATGATCCGGGGCATCGAGAGCGTTTCCTTTCTCGATTATCCCGATGTGCTCAGTTGCGTTCTCTTTCTCGGAGGATGCAACTATGATTGCTTCTACTGCCACAATCGCTTCCTGTTGCAGCCGGGAGACGAGGTTCTCCCCTTGGGAGAGGTCGAATCGTTTCTTGCCGAGCGAAAAGGTCTTCTTGACGGGTTGGTGATCAGCGGAGGGGAGCCTACGCTTCACAAAGAACTGGGATCCCTTCTTTCAATCGGAAAACGGTTGGGGTACCTAACGAAGCTGGACACCAACGGCTCAAGGCCTGAGATCCTCAAAACCCTCTTGGAAGCGGATCTCCTCGATTATGTGGCCTTGGACATCAAGGCGCCGCCGGAACGCTATCCACAGATTGCCGGCGGATCCTTCTTGCCGGTATCCGAATCGCTGAACGTGTTGAAGCGATATGAAAAAAAAGAGAAGAGGTTTTCCTTCGAGATCCGGACAACGATGGCTCCAACGCTGAAGAGGGAAGATATTGAACGCCTCGTTCCCATCATAGGAAATGTCCCCCGATGGGTTCTCAACGAGTATCGGATTCCGAAAACCTTCAAAGAAGCCGATCGGGACCGGGTGTTCCAAGCGTATCTTCACAAAGATGAGCTACAGGAGCTGTTGCCCCTTCATCCGGCTTTGTGTCTAGCATGACGTCAAGATTCGTTTTTGCTCCCAAGGCAGATCTTGTTTCCCGAAGTGTCCGTAGTTGGTCGTCCGGGTATAGATCGGAGTCCTTAAATCGAGCGCTTCGATCATTCCTCTGGGGGTGAGGTCGAAGTTGTTCCGGATGATGGCGATCAGCTCCTTTTCGTTCATCACTCCCGTACCGAACGTCTCGACGGCGATCGAGATCGGCTCTGTGACCCCGATCGCATAGGAGAGCTGGATTTCGCACTTCGCACAGAGGCCGCTCCGGACTAGGTTGATCGCGATCCATCGGGCCAGATACGCGCCGCTGCGATCCACCTTGGAAGGATCCTTGCCGCTGAACGCACCGCCGCCGTGATGTCCGATTCCGCCGTACGTATCGACGATGATCTTGCGACCGGTGAGGCCGGTATCACCGGCCGGTCCTCCGATCACGAAGCGACCGGTGGGGTTGATATATAGGTTGGTGTTCCGATTGAAGAGGCCGCTGGGCTCCAAGGTCGGGATGATGATCTTCTCTTTGAGGAAGGTTACAAGATCCTCGTGGTCGATCTCTTCGCTGTGCTGGTGGCTGAGCACCACCGCATCGATGTGGTGGGGTCTTCCGTTTCGGTAGGCGAGGGAGATCTGGCCTTTTGCGTCAGGGCGGAGAAAGCTCGTCTTTCGACGGACGAGAGCCGCTTGTTTCAACAGCTCGTGTGCCCAGTAGACCGGGGCGGGCATCAGCGAGGGGGTTTCTTTGGTTGCATAGCCGAACATCATTCCCTGGTCGCCCGCTCCGTCCCGATCGACACCCAAGGCGATATCCGGCGATTGCCGATCGATCAGATTGGTGACGGTGAGAGTGGATGCATCAAAGCCGATTCCCTCGATCGTGTAGCCGATCTGTCTTACCGTATCGCGAACAATCGAATCGATATCGATGGTGGCATTCGTGGTGATCTCCCCTCCGACGATTACCGTATTCGTGGTGGCGAAGACCTCGCAGGCGACCCGGCTGTTCGGATCGCCTTCCAGGCATGCATCCAAGATCGCATCGCTGATGAGGTCGCACACTTTGTCGGGGTGTCCTTCACTGACCGACTCCGAAGTAAGAACCTGGTTTCTCAAAAACATAAAACCCTTCCTGCATGCGGAAGGGGGAACTCATAGCAAAATCTGCTGCGCTCCCCTTTTAGCATCGTTGTTTATTGACGCCAGCAAGCCGGGAGGCCATCAAATCGACGTCATGGACAGATACTACCACGATCAACATGTTTGAGCAAGGACCCTAGCGGTATCGCCATCCTCCGCCTTCAAGAAGGATTCGGAGCTCTTTCGTTTTTTCTTCACTGAATTGAGCCCCCCGCTGGGTGACGATCTCGCCGGCAAGAATGGATGCGATGATTCCCGAGGCCTCGATATCCATCCTCTTCGTCTGAGCGTAGAGGAAACCCGCCGCGTAGACGTCACCCGCTCCGGTGGTATCGACCGGATTGGGGGTTCCTTTGGGCGGGATTTTGATGATCGTTCCATCGTGAGCGATGAAAGAACCCTTGTTTCCATCTTTCACGATGGCGATTCTGCAGAGCTTTCCCATCGAGCGGCAGCATTCATACGGGTCGTAGTTGTCAAAGAGGATTCGGGCTTCCTCCCGATTCGCGAAGACGATGTCGCATGATTCCTTTATCAATTCAAGGAATGTCTTGTGGTAGCGTCCGACGGCGAAAGGATCCGCCACATCGAAGGAGACGACCGTATCGTTCTCCTTGGCGATCGAAAGAGCCCGCTCGATCGCTCTTCGCTGGGATGCCGTATCCCACATATAGCCGGTGAAGTGGAAGATGTCGGCGTTTCTTATGGATTCTTCGCATACATCATCCGCTTCATACAGGCGATTCGCTCCCAGGAACGTATTCATGCTCCGTTCGCTGTCATCACTGATGAGAATGATCGTGGAACCGGTTTTCTGCTTGTCGGTACAAACGAGTTCATCCCGAACCCCCAAGGACGCAAGGCGCTGACGATAGATTTCGGCATACGGATCGTTGCCCAGTTTTCCGGCTAGCGTTGTTTCTATTCCAAGGGAAGCGAGGGCGATGATCGTGTTCGGACACGATCCGCCGCAGGAATAGGAGACATCCCGGTCCCCGACCATTTGCAACAGCTCTTCCCGGCGCTCTTCGTCGATCAGAGCCATCGTACCTTTGTGAATCCCGAGTCGGGCGATATCTTCGTCGCTCGCGTTGATGATGATATCGATGAGGGGATTGCCAATTCCATAGACCATTGTCGTCTCCTCTGTCCGCCGCGCTCATTCTAACACCAGAAAGCACTCTCATACAACGCTTGATTGGAGGAGGCGGCGGAAGTACGATAGAGATATGAGTGAATATCGGATCATCGGCGGAAAACCGGCAAGCGGCGAGGTGTTGATCAGCGGCAACAAGAACGCCGCCCTTCCTTGTCTCGCGGCGACCCTGCTCACCGATGAGCCGGTCCGCCTTTCCAACGTTCCCGAAATCGAAGATGTGAAGGTGATGATCGCTCTCTTGGAAAGCTTGGGCTCTTCCGTCATCCGTGAAGGCAAGGGAGAGTATGCCATCCGATCCGGAAGGGGCGATGCCTCCTTGCCGAAGGATCTGGTTCAAGCGGTCCGCGGCTCGATCCTCCTGCTCGGACCGCTGCTGGCGCGGAATGGCGAGGTGACGATTCCTCCCCCTGGAGGGGATGTGATCGGCCTGAGGCGATTGGATACCCACTTTCTCGGGTTGACCGCATTGGGAGCGAACGCCAAGCTCGGCGAGGATGGGTCACTTCATTTCAAGATCGTCAAGAAAGGCCTTGTGGGAAATGACATCTTTCTTGATGAAGCTTCGGTAACCGCGACGGAAAACGTGATCATGGCCGCAGCTCTCGCCGAAGGAGAAACGACGATCTTCAATGCGGCGTGCGAGCCGCATGTCCAGGACCTTTGTCATCTTCTGGTGAGGATGGGTTCGACAATCACGGGAATCGGCTCAAACCGTTTGACCGTCATCGGGTCTAAGAAGCTCAAAGGAGCCTCCCATACTCTCGGGTTCGACTACATGGAAGCGGGCTCGTTCATTGGCTTGGCCGCCGCCACCGGGGGCGAACTGCTGATCAGGGGGATCGATCATCAGCATCTGAGAATGCTGCATCTGGGCTTTGAGCGAATCGGCATCGCCTGGGAAAGCGCCGGCCCCTCTTCGATTCTCGTTCCCAAAAAACAACGAAAAGTTCTTGCCAAGGAGCTGGGCGGACAGACCACCAAAATCGACAGCGCTCCATGGCCGGGATTTCCGGCGGACCTTCTCAGCATTCTGACCGTCGCCGCGACCCAGTCTCGCGGTTCGATCCTCATCCACGAGAAGATGTTCGAATCGCGGATGTACTTCATCGACTGGCTCATCCGGATGGGAGCGAACATCATTCTCTGCGATCCGCACCGAGCGGTGGTTCAAGGACCGAGCAAACTGATCGGATCGGTATTGAGCAGCCCCGATGTCCGGGCGGGGATGGCCCTCGTCATCGCCGCGGCTGCCGCCCGAGGAGAGTCGATCATCCAGAATATCTACCAGATCGAGCGAGGATATGAGAATCTGAGTGAAAAGTTGACCTCTCTGGGAATCGACATGGTTCGAACCGATTAGACGTTTCTGCTTTTTTGTACACAAGTTATCCACAAGGATACTAAACACCCTATAACCCCCAAGAATCAGTCACTGAAAACCGGCGGTATGCCACATAAAAAATACAGATATAAGCTATCTGTTAACTATTTATATTGCATAAAAATAAACTCTTGTTTAGTGGTTTGTTTTACTCTAAAACCGATATAAGTTTTATGTAGTTTTTAGTAGGTTGGACACAACTTAATGTGACATCCTATTCCCATTGTATACACAAGTTATCCACAGGCTGTACAGAGGGGAAAACATCATGTAACTACCTTAATAGCGAGAGTTAGAGGAAACTTTCCCCTCTGAGTCCATCGCTCATGTTCATATGATAACTTGTGGATAGCTTGCTCATAACTCTTCAGCGAACTCCTTTTCATCGATCTCGATCCAGCGATTGCTCTTTGCAAGAATCGATGCCCGTCTCAAGACGGAAAAGAGCTGGCGGACATTGCCCGGCCAGTGGTAACTTTGAAGCAGCTTGATCGATTTGTCGGTTACCGGCCGTCGCTCGGAAAGGGTCGAGAAAAAGTGTTGAATGAGAAGAGGAATATCTTCAATGTGTTCTCGCAGGGGCGGCATATGGATTTGAGCATCGGTGATTCGATAGAAGAAATCTTTGCGCATTTGCCCTTCGGTGACCAGCTTGATGAGCTTCTCATTGCTGGCGGTGAGAAGTCTGAAATCGCTTGAGCGGAGCTTCGTATCACCCAGGCGCCGATACTCCCCGTTCTCCAGCAGCCGAAGCATATGGGCTTGGAACACGAGAGGCAGGTTCTCCACCTCATCCAGAAAGAGGGTGGAGTTGTTCGCTTGGCACAAGAGACCGATAAGTTCATTGGTCGCGTCGGTGAATGCGCCTTTGCTGTGTCCGAAGAACACAGATTTGCCGACTGCGTCATTGAGCAGGGAGCAGTTGACCGCGATGATGTGTCGCTGGGGATACCGGCGGCGATGGAGATATTCGGCCGCGAGTTCTTTTCCTGTCCCGGTTTCACCGTAAATGTGCACCGAACAATCTTTAGTTGCATAGAAATCAAGAAGGTTTCTCAGTTCGACCATCGGTCTGCTCTCACCGACAAGACCGCTTGACCAGACCGGACACGATTCTTTGACGAGTTCCGTCTTTCCGACCCGGCAGATCTCCTTGAACACTTCCTCCCAGTTTACAGTCCGTTTGTGCATCAGTGTAATGTCCAGATTGTAGGGATTGCGGTAGTTCCGAACCGGTTCATCACGGGTGAGGATGATGATCGGGGCGGGACATTCGCTCTCTCCTAGCTGATGGATGATCTCGCTTGTGGAAATCTTCGGCTCTTTGGAATCGATGATGATCATATCGGGAATCTCGGATTCAAGCGCCTCGAAGAGCGCAGCCGGTATGTTGAAGAGTTGAAGATATGGTTGAGTAAACTGTAGTTTGAACCGCTCCTTGGTCCTCCAGTCCAAGGAGAGCACGAATAGAGACATGCATATACTCCGTAGCTTGTGTTTTAGGGGCGGAAAGGAGAAGCAAAGGAGCAGAGGCAACCCTACCTTAGTCTTATCAAAGACTTTCAAAGGCTATCTACTATCATTTTGAGAGGTTTTTAGCGGTGGAGAAGCTCTTGCAAGCTGCTTAGGGCATAGATTGCGGCGGTTTCGCTTCGGAGGATATTGCTTTTCAGGAAAACGGGGAGAAAACCCGCTTCTTCCAAGAGAGCGCATTCCTCTTCGCTGAACCCTCCTTCGGGACCGACCAGAACGCCTATCGGAGCATTCGGATCGAACTCTTTGGCATATGTCGACAGGTCTTTGCTTTGGGTGCGGGAGTTCTGATGAAGGAAGAGGAGCGGACCTTTGTTGGCCCACCACGCATCAAGGGTACGAATGTCGAGCACCCGGTCGATCAAGGTGGTGGGAACCATCGATCCGCTTTGCTGAAGCGCTTCGGTGATTTGAGCCTCGAGCCTGGCAAATCGAGCCCGGGGATGTTTCTTGTCCAGCTGGACGGTGCAGTGCTCACTGGAAACAAGGGCGATTTCGCTGACACCGAGCTCGGTGGCTTGGCGAACGACCTGCTCCTCTTTCTTTCCTTTGAGCAAGCAGAGCAGGAGTACCAGGGGAGTGAACGCTCCCTCGTAGGAAGGAAGGGAGTCGGTGGCGATTGATGCCTTCGTGGCGATGGTGAGCTTGATCGTGCAGGAGGCGGAGGAGGCGACGATGATGACTCCTTGGTAACGCACCCCTTTTCGATCTTGGGCAAGGAGATGAGCGCCGGCCTTGAGGCGCAATACGGTCGTTATATAGTGTGCTTCCTTGCCCTTCAGGGTTATCTCCTCTTCTCCATCGTAGGAGGAGGGGAGGCGGTAGACTCTCATCGTTGGGCTCGGATCACATCAATCGCCACTTGCAATTGATGATCGAAAGCGGGATCGGCAAGCTTGCGTTCATCATAGGGAATCTTGGCTTGATATTCGTTGCGAATGAGAATCGCCAGGATTTCATCACGGACTCCCCACTCCTGATTGGCTTTGAGGAAGGCGGCGATATTCTCGTCGCTCGGTTCAGGGTGGGCGGCGATGAAGGAAGAGATGGCTTTTTCTTCCATGAGTCTGGCAAAGGGTTCGAGTTCTTCCTCCGCCATCACCAGGCTTTCCACGAGCACGTCCGGCTCGATTCCTATCTTATGGATATTCTCACCGTTTGGGGTGTAGTAATGAGCGGTGGTAACCTGGGCGAACCCGTCGCCGAATTTAAAGACATCTTGGACGATTCCTTTTCCGAACGTCTTTTCTCCTACCAATACCGCCCGATTGTTGTCGCGCATCGCCGCGGCGAAAATCTCCGCCGACGAAGCGGATCCGCCGTTGGTAAGGACGACGATCGGAATGTCTTCGCTTACCTCAGCCTTGTTCGAGGAAAGGTAGCGCTGGTCGCGGCTTGAACCTCGCTTGCCTTGGATTGTCACGATCGTCTTGCCCTCATCGAGGAAGACGTTTGCGGCTTGCATCGCCCCGTCCACCGCGCCGCCGGAGTTGTTCCGCTCGTCGATGATGATCCCTTGGATCGCATCGAGGTCATACTTGCGGACGTGTTCAAGAAGCTGCTTGCCCGTTTGAGGACTGAATTCGGAGATCTGAATGTAGAGCAGGTTCCCTTCCAGGAGCATCGAATCAACGGTGGGAGTGGTGATGAGTTCGCGGTGGAGCGTCAGATCGAACGAGGTTCCCATCCGATAGACGGTTATCGTCACGCTCGTATTGGGCTCTCCTCTGAGTTTGCGTGATGCCTCAAGGCTCGTGAGGGCATCGACCGGTTCGCCTTCGATGTGACTGATCAAATCGCCGGCCTGCAAGCCCACGCGCTGGGCGGGCGAACCGGGGAAGGGGGAAACGATCGTGATCATGTACGTTTCAGGATCGTTCGGGTCGATCGAATCGGGATTGGGCTTGGAGAGGTACGTCCCGATTCCTCCGTAGATTCCGCTGGCTCCCTCTTCATACTCCTTCGCGTCGGAGGGTTTGACGTAGAAGGAGTAAGGATCGTCAAGGGATGCCACAAGCGCCGTGGCCAGATCGGTGAAGACCTTGTCTTTATCTACTTCCTCGATATAGATCGCATCGATGTACCGATAGAGACGTTCAAGAGCCAAGATGTCCGTGGAGATCTTGTCCTGAGCGAATCGACCGGAGGTCAAACTGGTAATGAGCGGCTCCGGGTCGCCTCCGGCGAAAACCGGAGCGAAGGTGAGCAGAATAAGAATGAACACAAATATGTGGAAATGTCTCAATTTTTTCATACAGCAAGTATACTGTAATGAGTCGACGTCGACTAGGTTTGGCACTATTGACCGGGACCAATTAGCTTACTACACTTGCCGCATGGCCCTGTATATTTCCTTCCCAAGCTGGATAAAACCGGAAATTTTCTCCTTTCTGCCGATTCGGTGGTATGGGCTGATGTACATCCTCGCGTTCGCGACCGCGTACATCTTCATCGTGATCCAGGCAAGGAACGGCGAGATCGCGCTGACCAAGGAGGATGCACTCGATCTCGTGATGTGGTGTGTCATTGGCCTGATTCTGGGAGCTCGGCTTTTTTCCGTACTGTTTTATGACGGCACCACGTTTTATTTGACCCATCCCCATCTGATCTTCTGGCCGTTTCGCGACGGGAAGTTTGTCGGCCTGCCGGGGATGAGCTATCACGGAGGGCTTTTCGGGGCTGCAGTGGGAGGATGGCTGTATTCCAGAAAAAAGCGGATGCCTTTCTTGGAGATCGCCGATACGGTCGTCTACAGCGTTCCGCTGGGGTATACGTTCGGAAGGCTCGGCAACTTCATCAACGGCGAACTGTTCGGACGGGTCTCGACGAAACCGTGGGCGATGGTCTTTCCCGACGCTCCTTCCTACTCTACCAACTATGAATGGGTGAGAAACATCGCCGAAACGCTGAATATTCCCTATGAGATCGGTCAATATATCAATCTCCCCCGTCATCCCAGCCAGCTGTATGAAGCGCTCTTCGAGGGAATCATTCTGTTCTTCTTCCTGTGGTTCGTCATCAAGCCGAAGCGAAGGGAAAAACCCGTCGGAACGGGGTTGGCATGGTATCTGATCGGCTACGGAAGCGCCCGCTTCGTCATTGAATATTTCCGCTCGCCGGACGAGCATCTCGGGTATGTCATCGCCTGGGGGCGTGGTTCCGATACCATCACTCTCTTTCAATCGATCTTCAATATTTCGATGGGGCAGATCTTCTGTCTGATCATGATTGTCCTCGGAATAGCGATTCGCCTTATCATCCGCTACAGGAGAACTACATAATGAATATCATCAATGCACGGGTCGAAGACCTTAGGCGTGCGATGGCCGATGCCGGCGTTGATGGCTGGATCATCAACGGAACCGATCCGCATCAAAGCGAATACGTCCCCGAGAGATATCGGAGCAGGGCGTTCATCAGCGGCTTCACCGGCAGTGCCGGCTTCGTTCTGGTCACCAAGGACAAAGCCCTGCTCTGGGTGGATTCACGATATTTCCTTCAAGCCGAGGAGCAGATCTCCGGTACGGTCTTTGAAATGATGAAGATCGATACCCCCTCTTATCCCGATCCGTATACCTATCTGAAGACGAACCTCGCCAAAGGATCGGTCATCGGAATCGATGAGGCGACGATTCCCGTCAGCGAGCGCGAACGGATCGAAGGAATCTTTCGGAACACCCTCACCCTCAAGCCGATGGAGGACATTCTCGATACCGTATGGACCGATCGTCCGGCGCTGCCGGAATATGAGGTTGTCGAGGTTCCCGTCGAGTATGCGGGTTCAAGCATGAAAGAGAAGCTTGAGCAGGTTCGTACGTTGATGATCGAGGCGGGGGCGACCCACCTGCTCCTTTCCACACTGGATGATATCGCGTGGCTCACGAATCTTCGCGGCCGCGACATCCTCTATAATCCGCTCTTCATGGGCTATATGCTGATCAGCACCGAGCGAGCATGCCTGTATACCGGCGAAAAACGCTTTACGGAACAGCTCAGGGCACGATTGGAAGAAGATCTTGCGATTCAGCCGTACGCTCGGCTTCAAAAGGATCTTTCCAGCCTGTGGAAACATGCCGCGCTGTACTACAATCCTCAAAAGACCAGCGTGATGGTCGCCAAAAGCTTCGGATCCTACGAGAAGCTCGAAGGGCGGGAGTTCACGACCGACCTGAAGGCTCAAAAAAACGAGGTGGAACTGGAGGGAATGAGAAGAGCTCATCTGCTGGATGGTGTTGCGCTGGTCAACTTCCTTGGACGGCTGGATGCGAAAAACGGCTCCTATACGGAGTTGGAACTGGCCGAGCGGCTGCTCGATGAGCGATCACGGAACGAGCACTTCTTGGGCGAATCCTTCAACGCGATCAGCGGCTTCGGAGCCCATGGGGCTATCGTTCACTATGCGGCGGATGAAGAATCGAACGCCAAGGTGGAAGGAAACGGCCTGCTGGTTCTCGACACCGGCGGTTCATATGCGTTCGGAACGACGGATGTCACCCGGACGGTTCTGTTCGGAAAGCCGACCGAGGAGCAGATCCGTGATTACACCCTTGTGCTCAAGGGTCATCTCGCCCTTGCTTCCGCTCGCTTCCCCGAAGGCACCAACGGATATCAGCTGGATGTGCTTGCCCGTCAGCATCTCTGGCAGGAAGGGCTTTCCTACTTCCACGGAACCGGTCACGGAGTCGGCTTCAGGCTCAACGTCCACGAAGGACCCCAGTCGATCAGTCCCAAGCCGATCGTCGCGCCGCTTAAGGAAGGGATGATCGTCAGCGACGAACCCGGCATCTATCGAAGCGGATCGCATGGCATTCGAATCGAAAACCTGTTGGCGGTCCAGGAAGACGGACAGACGGAGTTCGGAACGTTCTACAGCTTCGAGGTCCTCACGCTCTGTCCGTTTGAGCGCGATCTGATCGACCCGGACATGCTGACCGGGGAGGAGGTCGAGATGGTCGATGCATACCATGCCTGGGTATATGATGAACTGTATGAATTAATAGATGACGAGGCGGTCGAATATCTTGAATATGCGACACGGAGCCTCTTGGGAGAAGAATAGAAATGGTGGAACCGTTACGGAAATCAGGGAAGATCAAGCGCGAAGGACCTGTCGTTCTGCTGATCATGGACGGGGTGGGCTTCGGCAAATACAAAGAAGGGGATGCGGTCGCCTCCGCCGTGACGCAAACTCTCGATCGCCTCTACCGGGACAACCCCTGGACGAAGCTGAAAGCCCATGGTACGGCGGTTGGACTGCCCAGTGACGATGATATGGGCAACAGCGAGGTCGGGCACAACGCGATGGGATGCGGCAGGGTCTTCAGTCAAGGAGCGAAGCTGGTCCAGACCTCGATCGAGACCAAAGCGATGTATGAAGGCAAGACGTGGAAGAAGCTCATTCGGAACGTCAAGAACCACTCCTCGACGCTGCACTTCATCGGTCTTCTGAGCGACGGAAACGTCCATTCGCACATCGACAACCTTAAGGCGATGGTCGCTCAAGCCAAGGTCGAAGGGGTATCGAGGGTCCGGGTCCACGCCCTTCTGGACGGACGGGATGTCGGGGAGCGATCGGCGTTGGAGTACTTCCAGCCCTTTGAAGCGTTCCTTGATACGTTGAACGATCAAAACTTCGATGCGAAGATCGCCAGCGGCGGCGGCCGGATGGTGATTACGATGGATCGGTACAACGCCAACTGGAAGATGGTCGAGAAGGGGTGGCACACCCATGTGCTCGGTGAGGGCCGATACTTCACCTCATCGACGGAAGCGATCGAGACGTTGAGAAAGGAGACCGGGGCGATTGACCAGGACCTTCCTCCTTTCGTCATCGCCGAAGCGGGCAAGCCGGTCGGAACGATCGAAGACCACGACAGCGTGATCCTCTTCAATTTCCGAGGCGATCGCGCTCTTGAGATCACCAAGGCGTTTGAAGCGGAAGAGCTTGTCGAGTTCGATCGGAAGAGACGACCGAACGTCGAGTATGCGGGAATGATGGAGTATGATGGGGACTTGCATGTTCCTTCTCAATATCTCGTCTCTCCGCCGGCGATCGATCGGACGTTGGCCGAATATCTGACGAAGAGCGGAGTGCGGCAATTCTCGATCTCCGAAACGCAGAAGTACGGTCACGTAACGTACTTCTTCAACGGAAACCGCAGCGGCAAGTTCAGCGAGATTTTGGAGGAATATGTCGAGATCCCCTCCGACATGGTTCCTTTCGAAGAGCGTCCGTGGATGAAGTGCGCCGAGATCGCCGACCGGGTGATCGCGGAGATCGAGAGCGGCAAGTGGGACCTGATCAAGCTCAACTTCCCCAACGGAGACATGGTCGGGCATACGGGAGTCTACCAGGCGGTAGTTTGTTCGATGGAGGCGCTGGACCTGCAGATCGGACGGATCGAAAGAGCGGTCCGGGCCGCCGGCGGGGTCTTGATGATCACCGCCGACCATGGGAACGCCGATGACATGTACGAGCACACGAAAACCGGCGAGGTCGCCCGCAAGGAGGATGGTTCGCCGAAAGCGAAGACGAGCCACTCCCTCAACCCGGTTCCCTTCATTCTCGTCGATCCGCTCTACGACGGCGAGTATGAACTGACACTGAAGGAAGGATTGGGGATCAGCAGCGTCGCCGCCACCGTGATGAATCTTCTGGGCTTCGATCCGCCGGAATTCTACGACAGCTCAATCATCACGATGAAGTAACAATCCATCCGATAATCTTTTAATATCTCCACCGGTCGAAACCTGCTAAGATGGATGCAGGAGGATCGGATGGGTATTGATGATCGATTGAAACGTCTGGGTCGTCTTCAAGGAGGAGATCCGGGAATATTCGCCCTCGCGGTCCATTCCTTCATCGAAGGAGAATTGCGCCGGCGATATGACCTTTCCTATGAAGTGGAGCCGAGCTTCAATGCGTTGAGCGATCGATTGATCGAAGAAACAGGCGGGAGCGGCTGGCAATTTTTGGCAAATCTCAAAGCCACCCATAAGGCGGTGAATGAAGTCCGCCACGAGTTTAAAGCTCTTGATGTCGATCACGCGTTGATGGCGGCGGCACATCTCTACACGTTCTGTTACTTCATCGATGTCGATGAAGATTCTCAGCAGGCGCTCTATGAGATTAAACGGAAATTGGATGATACCTGGACTCGCTCGGAGAGCCGAGGCGAACTTATCGCCAAAGCCCGAACCCTCCAAATCGAGCTCCAAAAAACACTTGCCGAGAAAGGATCGTTGGCCGATCAGCTCGCTGAACTGAAGGAACGCGAAGAAGAACGTGAGCGTGTCGATGAGCACATCCATTCATTGGAACATCAGATTCAGAAACTTCAGAGAGACAAAGATCGAAATGAAAAAAAGATAAAAGAACTCCGAGATGAACGGTTTGACTTACAGGAGCAACGGCGTTCCCTGGAAAGACAAACCCGCGATCTTGAGGAGTATCTGCACGTAATGCGAACGATGACTTCCTATACGCGGACTCGCCGTGATTATGAACGCCTTATCCTGCGATTATCCGCTCAGCAGGAAGAGGCACTTCGCCAAATCGACTTGAGCAACGATTTTTTGATCACCGGTGGCCCGGGAACGGGAAAGACCCTTGTTCTTCTCAAGGCGATAGAGAAAAAATCGGAAAAGAGCAACGTCGCGCTTCTGACCTATACGAACGCCTTGGCCAAGTACGGTCATTACCTCACCCGGTTGCTTAATAGCGGACTCCACCAGATCATGACGATCCACCACTTTCTTCTGAGACGGATAGAAGAAAGCGGAGAGAGCTTCGGGGTGCTGGCCGGAAAGGATACAGGTATCCTTATCAAGCTTTGTGAACCTTACGCTTCTTCTGAATGGAGCGCTAAAGATATATACGATGAAATCGTTGATGTCCTTTGGGCGTTCGGACATACCCGCCAAAGCTACTGCGTTGATCTGGTTCAACGCGTCGGAATGGAGAAAGAGCTTGATGACGCGATGCGCCATCGGATCTGGGAGGCGAAGGAGGCTGTCGAAGCGTTCATCGATGAGACGAAACAACTTCCGTTCGCATATTTTCCGATTCAAGCGCTCAAGGTCGCCGACGAGCATTCTGTAACGATGTTCGATCACCTGTTCGTCGATGAGGCACAAGATGTCACCGTCATGACGCTTGCCGCACTGAAGCGTTTTGTTTCCGGATCGATTATTCTTGCAAGCGATGGGGAGCAAGCGATCTATCAACCGGGGTTTTCTTTCGCTCAAGCGGGGATTGATGTATCCGACCATCGGGTGATCCTCCAAGAGAATTATCGCTCCACGTTGCAAATACACCAGCTTGCCCAACGTTTTGAGCGGCGAAGCGAACATGAGCAACCAAGAGCGCTGCGCGATGGCCCGAACCCTGAGCTTCACCGAGGTCGTGACGAATCGACGCTACGGAAGATGATCGTCGATCGAGTGCTGCTGTTTGTCCA
The DNA here is from genome assembly GCA_012519115.1 of Spirochaetales bacterium. GTDB lineage: Bacteria > Spirochaetota > Spirochaetia > Sphaerochaetales > Sphaerochaetaceae > Sphaerochaeta. The sequence continues at coordinate 20,638 of JAAYQW010000050.1, read as the reverse complement.
GCAGCTTGAGTACGAGAAAGAAAATGTCTGCATCATGTGCCCTTCGAGCTCCTGCTACGAGGAGCTTGAGCAGGCTTTGGCGGAGGCGGGGATTTCAAGCGTTCGCATCAATGACGATCGTTTCACGTTCAAAGAAGAGTATCATGGACATCTTCGGTTCTCCACCCTGCACTCGGCCAAAGGTCTCGACATTCCTGTCGTGTTGCTGTATCTGCCGTTTCTCCCCAAAGTGAATGAATCCTATGATGAAGTAATCAACAATGAATTGACTCGGAAACTCCTGTATGTGGCAATAACCCGGGCAATCGATCATCTCAACGTTTTTACACTTGCAAATCCTAAGGAGGAGATCATCAAGGAGCTGATCGCCGCATTCTAGATGTGGTACGAACGCGACACCAGCACCAGGATCGTCGCTCCCGCTCCGTAGAGGACGAGGCCGATGATGTTGTAGAAGGTCCGTTGGCTGATCGAGACGAAGGCGTTGCCGACGGTAAGGAACAGGAAGGCGAGGGTTTTGAAGCGGGTTTCCCGATTGGTGTGTTCGCCTACCGCGGTCACGAGGTAGGTCAAACCGGCCAGGGCGGTAAGCGTGATGCAGATCGACAGGAAGAGCGGATCGCTTACACCTACCTCCAAGAGAAAAGAAGGATCATTGGGGCTGCTGGGGACCAACAGGGCCAGGAGCGCAGAGCCCGCCGCCCCCACAAAGGTTATGAAAATGATGCGCGAGGGACTCAACCGTAAAAACAGCAACGATCCGATCAGGAATAAAAACGAGGCATACAGCAGACTTCCATGGTAGATGAAATTCAGGGTTTCTCCGCTAAGGATAAAGGTTCCGGTGATCGCTTGATGAAGGGGAAGAATCTTGATATTTGCAAGAACTATCGTAAGAAAGAGCACCGGCAGGATTTTCGCCTCACTGCCGAGGTTCGCCCGATACCGGGTGATCAGAAGCAGGGAGGTAAGGAAGGTGATCCATATATGAATCAATGCCGGCCAAAGGTGGGCGCGAGTTTCAGAGGCGAGATGCCCATCTTCCGAAGCGATGAAGGCGACGACCGCAATAAAAGTCAGGGCCATGGTAATCAGGCCCTGAATGAGGTTGATCGTAAACCGAACCCCTTTACTCATACGATGTCACGGTGAGGAGTTTTTACTAAAACACCCATTCGACTGCATGTATACGCCGCTCCGAAGGATGCGACGTACGTATCGATGAGAACGCCGACACCGTTGAGAATCGGCATCAGGGCGACCATCGACATATGAGCTCCATAGAGATCGATCTTGAGGAAATTGAGGGTAAGGGAGGTGATGAAGAAGACCTCGAAACCCAGGTACAACGGACTCGCGAAGGAGAAGAGCGCCGATGCGAGGGCGATGTAAAGAAGAACCATGTCTTCGGGCATGCTTCCTGTCGCCGCATACACCATCGTCAGGGTCGAGAGGGTTGAAACGAGAGCGGAGCCGCCTCTGCCGATCAGGGTGTACAGCGGGATCGCCGTTCCGCTGACCCGTTTTTGGACGCTGAGGTTATGTCTTGCCAAGCTCATCGTGCTGGGGGTGGTGAAGAAGATCGAACCGGAGAACAATCCGGCAAGAGCGGGACCGAGCATCCGGTAAAGAATCCGATACGGATTCACCGAAAAGAGGGAGAAGATCGCAAGAAGAAGCGGCAGGATGACAAAGAGGGCAAGAAGCAGCGCAATGGTCAACATCATCAAAAATGGCAGCATCACGAAGATCGTGCCTTCCTTCGCGACGGAGACCAGCCAATGGGAAGAGATGAAGAACAGAAAGATCGCTCCGCATTGCGCCCACGCTTTGGCAAGTCGGAAGAACGTCTCGCTGAAGGAGTTCATGACTACATAGGCGGGTCGGATAATCTCAACATTCGGCTTCAGGAACCATCCGAAGAAGAAAGCGATGATGATCACCGGCAGGAGGAAATCTTCCGCTTTCACCAGCGAAAAGAAGGGATTGACGATCGTAAGGTGCCCCAGGAGAGAAGAGAACGATTGCAGGCCGACGTTCGAAAGGCTGCCGGCATCCGTTCCCGCTGAGGTGGAAGCCGGGAACGGCAAAGGCAGGAAACGGAAGAGCGCCGCGGCGCTCAACGCGAGGAGCAAGGTGGAAAAAACGCTCCAGAACACGGTAGTTCGAGCAAACGTGCATCCTTTGTTGTCTTTTCTCAAGGAAGCAATACCGGCGGAGAAGCTGAAAAATACCAACGGAATGAGGATGAACCCTCCAAGTTTGACCAGCACCGCGGTGGCGGTATACATTGCCTGCTGGAAAAAAGAGGACTCACCGAAGACCAATGTCGCTGCTAGCCCAAACGCTGTCGCCGCTAAGTAACTAATCCACGTTTTCATACAAATCAGGGTACATCATGAAAGGAGGCAAGTCAATCAAAGGAAAGGAGGTGTTTGACGGAAGGCACAGTGAAAAACGACTGCATTCAACAATGATCTGAGGTGAATTACATCGAAAGAAATACTTCGAAGAGGGGTTAAAGGAGCATGTCATTTGGAAAGAAGGCGAGGAAAGGCTATTCCTAGGTCTTTCCCGATGGTCCGCAATTGGGAGACCACGTTCATTGACAAGGGAACTCCCTCCAAGTTCGCTCGCGCTTCGGCTTCCTGTTCTTTCTGCCCGGCCCATAGTACACGGTCCTGTCCTTCGGCGACGGGTGTTTCATTGAGTTCGGATAAGAGCGCATCGACATCGTTTTTGAGCTCATCCGGATCGCGGAACAGATCGAGGCGGATCGCTCCGAAGAAATGACAGACCCGGGCGCTCGTCGCTTCGCTGTCTTTCACGGATTTTCCGAACGTGCCGCCGCTTAGGATCGCCGTCATCATATCGACAAGGACGGCCAAGCCATAGCCTTTGTGTCCTCCGAGCTCCTCCCCGGCTCCGCCAAGCGGAAGAAGCCCGCCGCCTCGTTGGAAGAGCATGTCATCAAGGAGTTGAGCAGCGTCGGATGTTACGACTCCCCTCGGATCGACCGCCCATCCTGAAGGGAGCGAAAGTCCCTCACGGTTGTACACCTCAATCTTTCCCCGAGTAACCGTCGTCGTGGACATATCAAGGCTGAACAGGTATTTGCCGTGTCCGGGAAGGGCGACGGCAATCGGGTTCGTGCCGAACATCGCCGCGGCTCCGAACGTGGGAACACCGAGGGCTGCGGTGTTTGTCATCGAAATGCCGATCATATCGTTGCGAGCGGCCATCTCCGAGTAATATCCCGCGATTCCAAAGTGGTTGCTGTTCCGAATGGAAGCAAATCCGGCGCCGGAAACCTTCGCTTTTTCAATGACTCGATCCATCGTCTTTCTGCTGAGACTCATGCCCATAGCCCCGTTGGCATCGAGAACAAGGGAAATCGGAGTTTCGCGGAGAACCGTCGGCTGGATACCGCCACTCATAATCCCGAGTCGAAGGCCGTTTTCATACCGCCAGAGACGGGCGACTCCATGACTGGCGATTCCGCGGGCATCCGCGCTGACGAGAATCTCGGAGGAATGAACGGCTTCTTCCTCTGAAAGACCGAGAGTGATGAACACTTGAGTACAGAAGTGCTCCAAGGCGGTTCGATCTATATAGCACGTTTCTTTGGGCATGGCGTTACTCCGGGAGCGCGAGGAGGCGTTTGAGTCGATATGAGGCGTTCAATTGTGCATCAAAAAGGGTTTTCACGTAGGAGGTGGGATCGAACTCCGGTTCGTTCATCGCAATGGAGAGCGCACTGAGGACGATGAGTTCCTGCATTCTTTCCTTGTCAAACCATATGACCCCCTGATATTCATTCACCAAGGTATATGCGCGAACCCGTTCCTCTTCCATAAGACGGGCGAGCGTCTCCTGAGGCTTATCCCCCTTTCTGTACGCTCGGTGAGCGCCCAACACGATCGCACCGCTTTGGCACGCTTTGCGCTGATCATCACCGACAAACCCCGCTTTGTTCAGCTCATCGGCGTAGAAACGGCAGAGCTGGAGCCGCTCGGCAAGGGTGATGATCACATCTATATCGGTATTTTCTCCGACGAACGGATTCAGGAAGAACGCCGAACTGACAACCACTCCGAGCTCATCGAGGAGAACCCGGCTTTGACTGAAGAGGCGTGTGGCGGGATCGGCAAAGAGGGTGTTGAGGCGTTTGACGGTCTCCATGATCGCTTTCACATCGGGGTCACGCGGCGGATGGCTGAGGATCTTTTTCGTCTGAGGGTGGAGCAGCTCATAGGCGGTAGTCAGATGAGCATACGCTTCCCCCAGGGAGAGAAGGAGCGTTCGTTCCGCTTTGGAGGTGTTCGTCCGATCAAAGATCGACGAAAGGAGGGCGAAGAAACCTTCCGAGCGAAGGTTCTCCATCGCCTCGATGATCGGGCGGAGGCGGAGAGCCATGATCTCTTCTTCGAAGTTGGCGATTCCCCGATCCCCGATTCGTTCGTACAGCTCGGCGTAGACCCCATCGGTATCTTCGACTTCACGGATATTGAGAAGAACCTTTGTTTCAAATCCCCAGAGGTGGACCCGAAGTCCGTCATCAAAGAGCCTGAGCGAAGGAGTCATATAGGTGAGATTGTCGGTAAAGCAATCCCAGATGACGAAGCGGCGACCGCTTAACGTCAGTCCGAGGCTTTCCGCCAGTGACGTGGTGGCGGAGTGCCTGCCTCCATCCTGTTTTATCAGCTTGGGGGAGGAGTGCTTGATCGTTCCCTCGACCATCTCATACTGGTTGTTGTAGAGGACGAGCGAGCGTTCGGTGTCCGTTCCGTTGACGTAACAGAACGCCGATTCATGGACGAATCCGTCTTGAACCAGATCGAAGAGTTCAAAATGCTCCACATCGCTGAAGAGATAGCGACGCTTCAGCAGGGGAAAGATTCTTCGGTTGTGTTCGTCGACGAGGTGTTGATTGGCCGTCTCATCCCAGTAGGCTCGCCGGTACTCCATCCCGTATTTTTCCCTGAATCCTTCAATCTGGCCGTGACCGAACATGGGAAGGCCCGGCATCGTGGCGAGGAGGGTGCATACTCCGAAATACTTGTCCCCGTCACCGAATTGAGCGATCGCGGTCTCCTCATCGGGGTTGTTCATGAAGTTCACGAAGCGCTTGAGAATTTCCGGCTCATAGCTGAGGGTGTTTTTGATTGTTTCGCGGTATTTCCGATTCTCCTGGTTTTTAAGCATGTTCATGAACGCGCTGTTATACACTCGGTGCATTCCCAGAGTCCGGACGAAGTAGCCCTCCATCATCCAGAACGCCTCGGCAAGGAGGAGGGTGTCAGGCAGTTCCTCGTTGATCCGATCGACGACCTCCCGCCAGAATTCATTGGGAATCAGGCTGTGGAACTTCTCATCCTCGAGTGAATGGGGGGCTCGGCCGGCGATATCGCCGCCGTGGCCTGGACGGGGATACCAAAGCCGTTGCATATGCTTCTTCGCCAGCGTCATCGCCGCATCGAAACGGATGATCGGGAAGTTCGCGGCAACGTGCTTGATCTGCTGATACACCATCTCCCGCGTCGTCGGATTGAGGAAATCGAGCTGTGCAGTGTCGTTCCAGGGCATCGATGTCCCGTCGTTGCCGTGGAAGATATAGCGTGTTTCTCCGGTGTTGACATCTCTTCTCCGGAACGTGACAGCCGCATCGCTGCGATCGTAGTAGTGGTCTTCCAGCTTGATTTCAACGTTGGGGTTGAAGGAAAGGTTCGGTCCGTTGTACGTGTAGGAGGGGAAGGGAGGATGGCTCTGCCAGATGAAGAGATCGGGGTTGCTCATCACCCAGTCACTGTCGATTCCCGTATGGTTGGGAACCATGTCGCTGGCAAGGCGGACTCCATATTTGGAACAGATGTGGCGAAGCGACTCCAAGGCGCTCCATCCTCCGATGAGGGATGCAATCTCATAGTTCTTCAAGGAGTACGCCGAAGCTTCGGCATCGGGGTTGCCGGAAAGGTTCTTGATCATCTTGCTCGCGCTTGAGCGCTCCCAGATGCCAATCAGCCACAGGGCGGTGAATCCCTGTTTGGCCAACAGCTCAATTTCCCGCTCCGGTATCTTGTCGAGCCTATCGATCGGATACCCATACTCCTTCGTCAACTGATCGAGCCACACCAAGGTGGATTTTGCGATCATTACGACATTGGGCATCCAGTTTCGATCGGCGGTGAACGCTTCATATTCATGATCGAAGAGGGAATAGTCGATCACCGGCATCGGAGGAGCGGGACCGCCGGACGGGAAGTGCGGCTTTTCCTCCTCTTGGACATAGTCGATCGCCCGCAGCAGGAGACGCTTAAGCTCGCTGTCGATCATATCCGCCCAGTGCTCGAGGATATATCGAATCTGGTCAAGCAGCGAATCGGGATAGAGGCGCGCCGGTCGGGTAAGGAACGAAAAGAGATCCTCCTCTTTCTTTGCGGTGCGTTGTTGAACATACCCGCCCATCAGTGCGGTAAGGGCTTGGTGGGCTTTTGGGAAGAACAATCCCTCCGGCTTCAACAGCGGTTTGGCCGCGGCGATGAGAGCGGGGTTCTCCTCCATGACTTGATGGATGAAGTAGCCACGAAGGGATTCGAGGTAGTGAAATTCCACCGGATACGATTTCGAAACGAGCAGGGGAGAAGGGAACTCCTTCATATAGAACGTCAAGACTTCTTCCACATCATGGTTTTTCCCCACCAGGATGCCGAGCCGGCTGAAGAAGTCCGGTTCGTTCGTGCTTAAAAAGCTGGAAAGAACGCTTTGATAGAGCTGATGAAGGACCGCGACCGCGTGGAGCTTTCCGCTGGAAAGATAATCGTTGCCGCCTTTGCTTCGAACCTTTTCATTATACCGGTACGCAAGCTCGGTGGCTTCCTGATAGAGCTCGTTCAAGTTGGCATCTGAGGGAAAGAGCGGAGGAAAGAAATCAAGCTCGGTACGGGCCCGTACGGAAATTCTGAAATCGCGTGGAATCAAGAGGCACCTCCCAGACCAGTGGTATTGTGAGTATATCACGCAGAGGAGATGTTGTAACCCCTGCTTAGAGGAGCACCCGCTGTGCGGGGATGCTCCTTCCAAGGAGCTTTGTCGCCTCCTGCAAAACCAGCGGAAGGGAGATTTCTTCTTCCGGTGTGAACCGGGAAAGGACGAACGAGGACACCGATCCGTGGATCGGTCGGCCTATTCCGATTCTCAACCGCCAAAAATCACCGGAGCCCAAGGAGCTTTGGATCGATTTCAACCCGTTGTGTCCTTTCAATCCTCCCCCCTGCTGAAGGCGAATCGTTCCGAAATCAAGCTCCAGATCATCGGAGACCACGAGAACTTCATCACTCCTGATTCCGAAATAGGAGCTCGCCAGTCCGACCGATCGGCCGCTTTCATTCATGTAGGTCAGCGGCTTGAGCAGATGGACCGGTCCGTCCTTGGCGATTTTGGCGGAGAACTTCTCGCTCCAGGCGATCGGACCATATGCTTCCTTCGCAACCATCCACCCGACATTATGCCGAGTCAGCTCATGGGTTTTTCCGGGATTGCCAAGAAAGACGATCAATTTAATCATATCGGAAGTGTAAAAGAGGGGCTCCTCCATGACAAGATGGATGCTCTTTCGTATGATGTGTTCATGTATGCCCTTGTTTTCTTTGTTCCGGGTACTCATCTCGAAGAAGTGAAGAACGCCCTTTTTGCAAAAGGTGCCGGGACCATGGGCAACTATGACCAGTGCAGCTTCCAAGTCAGAGGCGAAGGACAATTCAAGCCCTTGGCAGGAAGCGACCCGTTCATCGGGAGTGAAGATGTGGTGGAAAGGGTGGAGGAGTGGCGCGTCGAGATGATCGTTTCGGAACAGGTGATCAAAGAGGTCATCGAAGCGTTGCTGGCCGCTCACCCGTATGAAACCCCCGCCTATCATCTCTATCCGGTATTGGCTAAGGAGAGCTTTGATGGGCATCCGTAAAGAGATTCAAAACCGAGTCCTGCTCCTCGATGGGGCGATGGGGACGATGATCCAAAGCCATCACCTGCCTCCTTCCGCTTATCTCCATCAAGAAAGAGCGGCCACCGGGCTTGCCGAAGTATTGAATCTTACTCAAGGCGAGCTGATCGTCTCGATTCACCGAAAGTATATCGAATCCGGTGCTGATATCATCGAGACCAATACGTTCAACGCCAATCGAATCAGTCTGAGCGAGTATCGTCTTGAAGACGAGGTGGAGCTCATCAACCGCCGGGCGGTCTCGCTCGCCAAGGAAGCGGGAAAGGATGCCGGGCGAAACGTGTATGTCGCCGGAGTTCTCGGCCCCACCGCCTCCGGTCTCTCCTTTTCCGCCAAGGTGGACAATCCCACCGACCGGACATATGATTTCGATTTCTTTCTCCACACCTACCGGGAGCAGGCCAAAGCCCTGATTGAAGCGGGGTGCGATCTTCTGCTCGTTGAAACGGTCTTCGATACGCTGGTCGCCAAAAGCGCGATCATCGCCTGTCGGGAAGAACTCGAGGCGGCGAACAAGGATCTTCCGATCATGGTCAGCGTCACGTTCAGCGACGGCAGCGGACGAACGTTGAGCGGCCAAAGCCTGAAGGCGTTCGTCGCCACCCTTGCCCCCTTCGATCTGTTGAGCATCGGTTTGAACTGCTCCACCGGACCGAAGGAGATGGTTCCACTCCTAAAGGAGCTCCATGCGATCTCTCCGTTTCATACTTCGGCCCACCCGAATGCCGGCTTCCCCGATGAAGAAGGCAAATACACGCTAACTCCCGATCAGCTTGCCGAGGAGCTGAAACCGCTTCTTGTCCAAGGGTTCCTGAATATCGTCGGAGGGTGCTGCGGAACGACCCCCGAGCATATCCGAGCTCTAAAGGCCATCCTTGCTGAAAGTAAGCCACGATCGATTCAACCGAAGAAGCCCGCTCTGCTCTTGGCGGGTTTGGACCCGGTCGAAGTGAAGAGCGAATCCCTTCTTGTCGTCGGAGAACGGACGAATGTCGCAGGATCGCGGATCTTCCGACGCCGCATCGAACGGAAACGATGGGAGGAAGCCCTTCGTGTCGCTCGTGACCAGATCACCGAAGGCGCGGATCTTCTGGACATCTGCATGGATGATCCTCTGTTGGATTCCAAAGAAGCGATCGTCTCGTTTTTACGGTATATCGCAAGCGACCCGACGGTCGCGAAAGCTGCATTGATGATCGACTCCTCTGATTGGTCGGTCATCGAAGCGGCGCTTGGGGAGGTTCAGGGTCGGGCGGTCATAAATTCAATCAGCTTGAAGGAGGGCGAAGAGCTCTTCATCCGCCGAGCCGAACGGATCGTCTCGTTCGGTCATGCGTTCGTGGTGATGCTCTTCGACGAAGAAGGCCAGGCTGCGAGTTACGAACGAAAACTCGCAATCGCCGAGCGTTCATACACGCTCCTTGTCGAGGCGGGAATCGATCCCTCGGCGATCATCTTCGATCCGAACGTGCTGGCGATCGGAACCGGCATCAAGGAGCACGACTCCTATGCCAAAGCCACGATCGATGCCACCCGTGAACTGAAGAAGCGTTATCCCCTCTCCTACGTCAGTGGGGGAATCAGCAACCTTTCCTACGCATTTCGGGGAAACAATCCTCTGCGCAGCGCCCTTCACGAAGTGTTCCTGGACCTTGCCCGATTCGATCTGGCGATTCTCAATCCTTCTTCAATGCATCAGTCCTCCCTTGATGAAAAAACTCGGAAGATCATACGGGAAGCCCTGCTTTCTTCCAATTCCTCACCACTCCTGAACCTCGCCTTGGCTGAGCAGTCAAAAGAGAAAGCGGAGCCAGGCGCGGCCGATCTCAAGGGGGAGGAACTTCTTGCCAAGACGATCATCGAAGGGGAGATTCTCGGTCTTGAAGAGATCCTCGATTCCCTGATCCACCTGGAACCGCTCTTCATCATCGATTCGATCCTGATGGAAGCGATGAAAACCGTCGGCACCCGCTTCGGCGAGGGGAAGATGTTCCTCTCTCAGGTCGTTCGTTCCGCCAGGGCGATGAAGAGCGCGGTTGATATCCTCCAGCCGCGTCTCGAGGCTCAATTAGTAGATAAGAAGATCGTTTCAGGCACTCGAAAAGCGGTTCTCGCCACCGTGAAAGGGGATGTCCACGATATCGGGAAGAATATCGTTGGACTGGTCTTGAGCTGCAACGACTTCGACGTGATCGACCTTGGAGTGATGGTCGATGAACAGACGATTCTCAGAGCGGTGAAGGAACACGGCCCGGATCTCGTCGGTCTTTCAGGGCTCATCACCCCCTCGCTCAAGGAGATGGAGAAAGTCATTTCCCTCTTTGAAGCGAGCGGCCTTCATCTTCCCGTCTTCGTCGGGGGAGCGACCACCAGCGAGGTGCACACCGCTCTGAAACTTGCTCCGCTCTCAAGCGGCGCGGTGATTCAGACCGGGGATGCCAGCGAGATGGCTCTCACCGCCGTCGAGATTCTCGGTCCCGAAGGGCAAGAGCGCCTTGATGCGATCCGCTTGCAGTATGAAGCGATCCGGATGAACCACGCCAAAGAGGAGCCATCAAAAAAACAGATAGCGGATTTTCTTGGAAAGCAGGAGCAAAAACGAACAGGCCTCAAGGCGAAGAAGACCGGAGTCTTCGTGAAAGATGATTTTGACCTTTCCGAACTGGCCAAGCGAATCAGCTGGAGGATGTACGTGCAGGGGTGGGGGATTCCCTTTGGAACTGATGAAGCGAAGCGCATCATCGCCGAAGCCAAGGAGCTTCTCGCCGAGGAGGAGATCGCATCTTCCTTCACGAGGGGAATGAAGGTCGTGTATTCGATGATGAATGTCCATAGCGATCGATATGCGATAGCTACCGACACACATGTCTTTCACTTCCTTCGGGATGAAGGAAGCGGGCTCAGCCTTCCCGATATGGTTGCCAAGCAGGATGCGGTCGGCTTCTTCGTCGCCTCTTCCGCCCTCGATCTGGAAACGATTCTCGACGACGATCCCGTAAGAACCTTGACGTTGAAACTGCTTGCCGACCGGCTTGCCGAAGTGCTTGCCCAAGAGGCTCAATCCCTGATCGCCGATCTGTGGGAGGAAACACCCCGCTCGATCATCCGGCCTGCGATCGGATATCCCTCCTGGAGCGATCACAGCGAGAAGAAGACCCTGTTCGAGATGTTGAAAGTGAAGGAGCGGATCGGCGTCTCGCTGAGCTCGAACTATGCGATGGATCCCCCGTCATCGGTGTGCGGAGCGGTCATCGGCGGAGAAGGGGTCCGGTATTTCACCATCAGCGATGTGAGCCAAGCCCAGCTTGAACGGTACGCCCGGAGAAAAGGCGTTTCCGATCGGGAGCTTGCTTCCTTTCTGAAGGATATGGGATACTGAGCCATGCGTGTAACCGAAATCATCCAAGCCGCCAAGAAACCTCTTTTCACCTTCGAACTGGTTCCGCCGCTCAAAGGCCGGACCCTCGAGCCGATCTTGGAAACGATTCGAACCCTGATGGAGTTCGATCCCTCCTATATCAACGTGACGAACCACCAGGCGGAAGTCGTCTACCTGGAGCGGGAAGATGGGCTTCTTCAGCGAAAGACGGTGCGCAAGCGTCCCGGCACCACCGCCTTGGCTGCTCTTATCCAGCACACGTTCAACGTCCCGACGGTGGCTCACGTGATCTGCGGAGGGATGAGCAGGGAGCAGATCGAGGATACCCTCATCGAGCTGCACTTTCTTGGAATAGACAATATCCTCGCCCTCAGGGGCGATCCTCCCAGCGGGGAGAAGCGCTTCATTCCGATGTCCGACGGGCACACCTACTCGAGCCAGCTTGTCAAGCAGATCGCGGATCTCAATCACGGAAGGTATCTGGATGATCAATACCAAGACGGGGAAGCGACCCACTTCTCGATCGGTGTGGCCGGATATCCGGAGAAACACGCCGAAGCGATGAACATGGCGGTCGATCTGGCGAATCTGAAGAAGAAGGTCGATGCCGGAGCGGAGTATGTCGTTACCCAGATGTTCTTTGACAATGAGAAGTATTTCGCCTTTGTAAAAGCGTGTCGAGCTATCGGGATTACCGTCCCCATCATCCCCGGCCTGAAGCCCCTCGCCTCAAAACGGGATCTCAGTCTCATTCCGCAGACGTTCGGCGTCGATCTTCCCGAGGAGCTGACCGCCGAGCTTGAAGGGGGCGCTTCCAATGCCGAGATCGCCGAAATCGGAGTCCGGTGGTGCATCGCTCAGTCGAAAGAGCTCTATGCCTCAGGGGTTCCTTCGATTCACTACTATACGTTGGGGAAAGCTCAGAACGTGGCCCGAATCGTTCGAGCGGTCTACTAACGAGTTCTTGTCACTCCTACTTTGGGGCACGTCGCCTCTTCCGGACAGCGGGAGCAGAACGGGCTGACCGGGGTGCAGATTACCTGCCCATAGCGGACAAGCAGTTCGTTCAAGGGGATCCAGAAGCGCCGGGGCATCACCTTCATCAGTTCCTGCTCGCTCTCTTCGGGAGTTCCGGTCGCAATCCATCCGAGGCGGTTGGCGATCTGATGGACGTGGCAATCGACGCAGATCGCATCGATTCCGAAGCCCAGGTTAAGGGTAAGGTTCGCCGTCTTGATTCCCACTCCCGGAAGCCTCATCAATTCCTCTTGGGTATTAGGAACGACACCTCCGAACTCATCCAGGATCATCTTGCTGATCGAGCGGATCGTCTTCGCTTTCGTCTTGTAGAATCCGGCTGGATAGATCAGCTCTTGGACCTCTTCTTCAGTGAGAGCGAGGATTTCCCTCGGAGTCCCCGCTTTATCGAAGAGGGTTCGGCTCGCCTTCATGGTCACCGCATCCTTGGTTCTCAGGGAGATGACCGTGGCGATGAGGATTCGGAACGGATCGTTGTGCTTTTCGGCTATCAGGGAAACGGAGGGGAGAACGGCTCCCTGTTTCTCAAGAGCAGATCGGAAGCGGTGGAAGAGGGAATCCCAGTAGTGTTCGTCCATACATATGAGCTACCACAGGTTGGAGCAAATGACAAGGCGATCCACATATCTTATTCTCCGTCGCCGATGCGTCCTCTCTTGATTTTTTCCTTCTTTCCTTCTAGCGTTTCTTCATGGTACTCATTCTCAAGAAACAGATAACTGAAGCTCAGAAACATGCGATTCGTGAGTTTCTCACCGATAAGGGATACACGGTCAAGGAGATTGTCGGCCAAGAGGAGACGATCTTCGGGGCGGTCGGTCAATCTTCCGTCGATATTCGCCAGGTTCAGCTGCTTGAAGGCGTCGCCTCGGTGGTGCCGATCAGCAAGCCCTACAAGCTCGCTTCCCGGGAGTTCAAAAAAGAGGATACGATCGTCTCGGTCGGCAAGGTGAAGGTCGGCGGCAACCGCATCGCGATCATTGCCGGACCGTGCGCAGTCGAATCACGCGAACAGATCATGGCGATCGCCCGGAGCGTTCATGAAGCCGGTGCGGTGATTCTCCGCGGCGGCGCTTTCAAACCCAGAACCAGTCCCTATGCGTTCCAGGGTCTGGGTGAAGAAGGACTGAAGTACCTCCGAGAGGCGGGGGACGCCTTCGGGATGCCGATCACCAGCGAGATCGTAAATCCCTCCGATGTCGGGATGATGAGCAAGTATGTCGACATGTTCCAGATCGGAGCTCGAAACATGCAGAACTTCGAACTGCTCAAAGCGGTGGGGAAGATGAACATGCCGGTTCTCCTCAAACGAGGCATATCCGCCACGATCGAGGAGTGGTTGATGGCCGCCGAGTATCTGATGGCCAGCGGAACCGATCAGGTCATCCTCTGCGAACGGGGCATTCGAACCTATGAGCGAGCGACGCGGAACACGTTGGATATCTCCGCCGTTCCGGTCGTCCAGAAACTGACCCACCTTCCGATCATCGGCGATCCCAGTCATGCGACGGGAATGCGGGACATGGTCAGTTCGATGAGTCTGGGACTTGTGGCCAGCGGAGCTTCCGGCCTCATGGTGGAGGTTCATACCGATCCGGACAAAGCGTTCAGCGACGGTCCGCAATCGCTGTATCCTTCCCAGTTTGAAAAACTGATGAGAGATCTCGATGCTCTCAGCGGAGTGCTGGGCAAATCGATGGAGCGTCCGGTCAAAGTCGAAGGGCCGAAGGCCAAGGGTGCGGAAAAGCAAAAGTCCTCCTCGCTGACGGTCGCGTTCCAAGGCGAGCGGGGAGCCTACAGCGAGATGGCGATCAGGCGGGCGTTCGAAGAGGATACGGAAGTGCTTCCGTGTTCCTCCTTCAGCGAGCTCTTCAACGCGGTTCGCGAAGGCCGGGCGCATTATGGAATGGTTCCCATCGAGAATACCCTCGGCGGAACGATTGCGGAGAACCTCGACCAGCTTGAGCGAAACGATGAGATCGAAGTGGTCGGCGAGCAGCAGATCAGAATCGTCCACAACCTGATCGGTCTTCCCGGAACGAAGCTCGAAGCGATTACCCACATCTACTCCCACCCCCAGGGTCTGGCCCAATGCACCAAGTTCCTCACCGAAACGATGGCTCATGCTCAGGCGGTTCCCTTCTTTGATACCGCCGGGGCGGTCGCTTACGTGAAGAAGGAGAACGATCCGAGCAAAGCGGCAATCGCCGGCGAAGCCGCGGCTCATGTATATGACATGGCGATTCTGGCCGAGGGGATCGAATCGCACGCGCGAAACTATACCCGGTTCTACGTCATCGCCCGGAGCGAGAACGCCGAAGCGTTTAAGACTCTTCGTCCGATCAATCGCGCTTCGCTCCTCTTTACCGTCGGAGATCGTCCGGGAGCGCTCTTCGAAGCGCTTCTGATTCTGGCAAAGCATCAGCTGAACATGAAACGCCTCGAATCGCGTCCGATTCCGGGCAAACCTTGGGAGTACTCCTTCTTCGTCGAGACGGAACTGGGCGACAACGGAGCGTTTGAAGCGGCATTGGCTGAATTGAAGGAAACCTGCCTCTCGGTGCGGGTATTGGGAACCTATGGCTCAAACCGGTGAGTTTGCAAAAGAAACCCTCTTTTTGGGTGTGCTCGCATCAGGTGAGAGCCTCCTGGGCGAGGCGTTGAGCGCGCTTGCCGGACTGTATGGACCGATCAGGGAGCGAAGCGGGGTGGCACCCTTCACGTTTACCGACTACTACAACGAAGAGATGGGCGGGATTCCTCTGCGTTCCTACTACACGTTCGAAGAAGCGGTGGATCCGAGCCGTCTGGCCGAGATCAAAGTGGCGACCAATGACTTGGAGCGACGATTCAGCGTGGAAGGAAGGAGACGGGTCAACCTCGATCCCGGTCTCTTCACGTTGAGCAACCTCGTCTTGGCGACGACGAAGAACCGTTCCCACCGGATTGCGCTGGATCGCGGCATCTACGCCGAGCTCACCCTCATCTACCACGATCATTCCTACCGGGCTCTTCCGTGGACCTATGCCGATTATAAAAGCAGGGAAACGATCATGCTGCTGAACTCGTGGCGCTCGGCTTTGAAGCAAGGCGGGAACTGACGTCCCTTAAGAGGTGTGCGCCTCAAAAGCATCGTCTGCATATGCCTGCTTCTCTTCACTTCGTGTGACCACAACCCGTTTGCCGAGCGGGTTGTTCATGTTTCGATCGGTGAAAAACACCCTTGGGAGGAGGCTTCGCACCTTCCCATGTGGTATACTCTGGTCTATACCACGAAGAACGGGAATAAGAAAATGCATCTTTCAAGCGGCATCCGTCGGACGACGATCGTGATCGATCGCCTTGACAGCGTCGCGCTCTGTGCCTATCCGTTGGGCGCCATAACGCCGCTGGGCGGATTCGTTCAAGCGGGAAGGGGAGACCGCGTCGTTCTTACCCGAAAGGACGGCCCTCTGGCAAAGCTCCTCATCGAAGGAAATCTGTTGAACGCCGATGCGATCGCTTCGCTTGATATGAATCTTCTTTCCGCGTTGGTGGGCGATGCGGTCAATCTCGATGCTTCCGCCCTCCTGGTGGATCTTCTCAGCGGCGTCACCCCCATGAAGAGCCTTCGGCGGCTTGAGCGGGTGTGGCACACACTCAGCGGTATTCCCGATGGATATTGGGTGTGTGAAAACCCTTCCCAACGTTCCTTCTGGATCCATTTCGCCGAAGAGGTTCCTCTTCTCCTCGACCATGGTTCGACCCGATGGTTGAACAAAGAGCGCTCCCTTATCCTGACGCTTGCTTCGGATGGCAGGACAAAGATGGTGTTCTCAGCTCTCAGCGATGCTCCAAGGTGGTGATTCGATACGAGGGTTTCAAGTATTCAATCAATTGTTCATCCGTGTCATACTATAGGCAATGATATATCGGCGGGCGCATCCATCTTCTCGTCATTGGCTTAAAGCAATGGTAGTGGTGCTTTTGGCCAGTCCTGTGTTGTTCGGTGCCTATATTCCCGATGATTTTCGATGTGAAGGGTTTTTCTTGCACGCCCCCGAACAAATTCAAACAGATCCCGAGGCCGCTCGCATCGAAATCGGAGAGATTACCTTGATGATCGATCGAATCAGTGCCGGGTGGGTTCGCATTCGAGCGACGGATTTGAGCAACGGTCAGCTTTCATATTCCTATACGATCTGTTCTTCAAGCGGCTTTGCGTGCTGTGGAGAGATTACGTTCCCATATCAGCAATGTGCCGATGAGCCTCATGTGGAAATAGGAACCCTGTGGGCGACGCTTCCTGTTCCCCATGCCGCCCTTGAAGGGTTCCATTCTTCCATCATATTGGAGCTTGTTCCTCACTAGCGTTACGTAACTACGAGATTCACCAGTTTGTCGGGAACGACGATCTCTTTGACTATCGTCTTTCCCTCCAGCCATGATCGGATCTTCGCGTCGTCCTTGGCAAGGCTCAGGAGGGTTTCCTTCGATGCGCCTTGTCTTACCATCGTTTTGGAACGAACCTTTCCGTTGATCTGGAACACCACTTCAATGTTCGTGTCAACCGTAAGCTTCTCATCCCACACGGGCCATTGGACTTTCGAAACACTCGGTGCATGTCCGAGCTTCTCCCAAAGCTCTTCGGCAAGGTGGGGGACATACGGCGAGAGGAGCTTGACGAAGGTTTCAGCTACGCTTCTTGGGAACACATCCTCTTTATAGAGCTCGTTGACGAGCACCATCATCTGGCTGATTGCGGTATTGAACGCCAGATCCCGAGTGTCTTCGGTAACTTTCTTGATCGTTTTATGAAGGGTTCGAAGCAGTTCTTCGTTCGGTTCTTCATCAACGATTTCAACCTCGTCATACAATCGCCAGATTCGATCCAGGAAGCGGTAGATTCCGACAAGGCCGGCGGTCGCCCATGGCTTGGAGACCTCAAGCGGCCCCATGAACATCTCGTACATCCGCATCGAATCCGCCCCGTATTCATGGATGATGTCATCCGGGTTGATGACGTTCTTCAAGCTCTTGCTCATTTTGGCGACTACTCGTTCCAGCGGTTCGCCGGTTGCGGTCTCGATCCACGTTTCCGGAGCGATCTCCGTTACTTCATCGGTGGGGACCAGGCTCTTGTCCTTGCGCTGGTACGCATACGAGGTGATCATCCCCTGGTTGATGAGGCGCTGGTATGGCTCTTCGGTGGAGACGAGGCCGAGATCGAAGAGGACCATATGCCAGAAACGAGCGTAGAGAAGGTGCAATACCGCGTGCTCCGCTCCGCCGACGTACAGATCGACGGGCATCCAATACTCTTCCGCTTCCTTGCCGGTGAAGCGTTCGGTGTTGTGAGGATCGAGGTAGCGGAGATGGTACCAGCATGACCCTGCCCATTGAGGCATCGTGTTGGTCTCCCGTCTTGCCGGTCCGCCGCACACCGGGCAGGTGGTGTTCACCCAGGAATCGATCTTCGCCAAGGGGCTTTCACCGGTTCCTGAGGGTTCATAGCTCTTCACTTCGGGAAGAAGAAGGGGCAGCCGATCCTCCGGTACGGGGACGGTTCCGCACGTCTCGCAATGGAGAAGAGGAATGGGTTCGCCCCAGTAGCGCTGGCGGCTGAAGATCCAGTCACGCAGCTTATAGTTAATCGCCCGTTCGCCCAGGTTCCGTTCTTCCAGGAAGGCGATCATCTTTTCAATTGCATCGTGTTTGTCCAAACCGTCGATGAATCCGCTGTTGACATGCAGGCCGTCTTCAACCCACGCTTCTTCCTGCACATCGACATCGCTCTTCAGCACTTCGATGATCGGGAGGTTGAACTTCTTGGCGAACTCCCAGTCGCGTGTATCGTGGGCGGGAACCGCCATGATCGCTCCGGTGCCGTAGCTGATGAGGACGTAGTCGGCGATCCAGATCGGGATCCGTTCATCATTCACCGGGTTTATCGCATACGATCCGCTGAAGACTCCCGTTTTTTCTTTAGCCAGATCGGTCCGCTCAAGGTCGCTTTTATGGGAGGTTTCCTTCAGGTATCGTTCGACGGCCGAGCGTTGCTCTTCAGTAGTCAATGCCTCTACCAGCGGGTGCTCCGGGGAAACGACCATGTAGGTCGCGCCGAAGAGGGTGTCGGCTCGGGTGGTGAACACCTCGAGGTTTTCATCCATGCCCTCGATCCGGAAGCGGACCGTGGCTCCTTCGCTGCGTCCGATCCAGTTGCGCTGCATCAGCTTCACCGATTCCGGCCAATCGAGGGAATCGAGCCCGGAAAGAAGGCGCTCGGCGTATTCGGTGATCCTCAGAATCCATTGTCGAATCGCTTTTCGGACGACCGGGGTTCCGCAGCGTTCGCATTTTCCGTCTTTCACTTCTTCATTGGCAAGACCGGTTTTACAGTTTTCGCACCAGTTGATCGGGGTGTAGGATTCGTATGCCAGCCCTTTTTTGTAGAGTTGAAGGAAGATCCACTGCGTCCAATGGTAGTATTCACTTTCATGGGTCGATATCTCCCGACTCCAATCGTAGCTGAAGCCGAGGCTTTTGATCTGACGTCGGAAGTTTTCAATATTGCGTTCAGTCGTGATCTTCGGGTGAGTCCCCGTTTTGATCGCATAGTTTTCCGCCGGAAGCCCGAAGGAGTCGAAGCCCATCGGGTGGAGGACGTTATACCCGTTCATCCTGAGGTATCGACAGTAGATATCGGTGGCGGTGTATCCTTCGGGATGACCGACGTGAAGACCGCTTCCCGAGGGGTAGGGGAACATGTCGAGCACATAGATGCGCTTCTCTTTAGGAACGGAGGGATCTTCGGTTACGGCGAAACTCTGGTTCTCTTCCCAGTAAGCCTGCCACTTCTTTTCAATAGCGGAAAACGGGTATTTGCTCATGTGAGCAATCATAGCGTTCACGTTTTGTTCAGTCAACGCTCGCCGGACTGGGAGTGAACTCGACAACCTCCACTTTATTGCCTTTCATCAGAAGGATCTGCCACGTTCCAAGGTCCGTGGTGATCACTTCCCCTTCGACGGGAATCGAACCGGCTTCCTCCAAAAGATATGCCGCCACGGTGCTGGTGCGGTCCCGTTCGCACCATAAGTCCAGATCATCGATCACCTGTTGGAAGGGGGCATCCGCCATGATGACGAACGTGCCGGGTTTATCTGTGTGCTGGACGATCCGGTCGGGGAATCGTGATTCATGTTCGTCAAAGAGCTCGCCGAAGAGTTGTTCGGCGACATCTTCCATCGTTACGACACCCGAGAACCCGCCGTATTCATCGATGACGATCGCCTGTTGGAGCTTGTCTTTCTTGAAGAGGTAGAAGAGGTCGTCAAGGTGCGTCTGCTCGACGACGTAGATCGGTTTTCGGCTCAGCGAAGCAAGGGTCTTGCTGACGACCTGTTTTTGCTGGGCGCGAAGCACATCCCGCAAGAGAAGGATTCCAACGATATTCTCCGGGTCATCCTGGTAGATCGGAATTCGACTGAAACCCGACTTTATGATCTTGGGGAACGCTTCTTCGATCGTAAGGTCGGAGGAGAGCGTAAAGACCTCAGTCCGGTGAGTCATGATCGTTCGGACGGTCGTCGATGAGAAGCGGATCGCCCGTTGCATCAGATCGGATTCATACTGGTCGACAAGTCCCTCATCCTCGGCGGCATCGACGACGTGCAACACCCCTTCGGTGGTGATGACCGGTTCTTCCTTGGTTCCGAACAGGCGGGTTATCGTACTGGAAAGAGCTTGGAGCAGCCACACCAGGGGAAAGAGCAGAATCATGATGGCTTTCATCGGATAGGCCATGAGGATCGCGATGCGAACATTGTGCGCCAAGGCGAGCCGCTTGGGCACGATTTCTCCGAAGACCAGGATGATGAAGGTAAGAATCCCGGTGGCATAGCCTACCAAGGCGGAGGAGAAATACTTGATGGTGATCGTCGTGACCAGCGCCGAAGCGCTGATGTTCACGATATTGTTTCCGATAAGAGCCGTGGTGATCAGATGATCCTTGTCTTGGCTCAGCGCATATGCCAGCTTCCCTGCTCGGGATTTCCGATTCTCCAAGGTTTTGAGTTGAAAGAAGGAAAGGGAAGTGTAGGCGGTTTCCGTCGCGCTGAAGAGCGCCGAAAGGACAAGAAGGGCAAAAACGACAGCAAGGGAGATGTTCATGCACACCTCCGCAAGCAAGATCTAGGTAACGGGTCTTCCATAATGGGCTCAGTATAACAACACAAGGCGGA
>JAAYQW010000049.1 GCA_012519115.1 Spirochaetales bacterium | reverse complement strand
CGGATCAAATCAAGCAAATCATCCTCGATTGAATCCAATCCCGTCATCGTGTTGATCACGACGGGGAAAAAGCTCACGAGAAACGCTATAAGGATGTTCGTCTTGATCCCATATCCCATCCACAGCAGGATCAGCGGCGCGATCGCGATGATAGGAAGACTGTTTATGAACGTGAACAAAGGCAGCACTAGATCTTTGACTTTTTTCGACCAGACGAAGACGATCGCCAGCCCGATCCCCAGCACCGCCGTTACGCAGAATCCCAGAATGAACTCTTGGAGGGTCGTCCTGATATGAAGCGGCCAGTTGTAGTTCGCATCGGCCTGTTTTACGAAAAGATGCTTCAATGCCGATGACGGAGGAGGCAGGACGAATTCAGGAACCTTGAACCAGACAACGCTGAATTCCCAAAGAAGGAAAAAGCCGATGATCACCAGGACCGAGCGATAGTTCTTCCGAATCAGCTCGACGGTCTTTTGACGCCATGCGCTTTTCGCTTTTTGCCCATTCTTCTTCATGATTCACGTCTCCGGTTCCATGGCATCACCAGTCGTTCCAACTGTCCGATTGCAAAGAAAAGCGCCAACCCGATGATGGAGAGGAGAAACAGGCAGGCGAACATCGTAGGAGTATCGATAAATGCTTGAGCATCCCGCAGGAGATACCCCAATCCTTTATCCGCTGCGATGAACTCGCCTACGATCGATCCGACGACACACATGGTTGCACTGATTTTCAACCCGGCAAAAATGTAGGGAAGCGAGTTTGGAATGCGAATCTTGATAAAGATCTGGGCTTTTGTCGCATTCAAGTAGTTTACCAAATCCAATAAGTCTTCCTCGACCGCCATCAAGCCTGCAGCGGAGTTGATGACCACGGGAAAGAATGCAACCATGAACGCCACGAGAATGTTGGGAAGGAATCCATACCCGAACCAAACCAGAAACAATGGCGCCAATGCTATCTTCGGCAATGAGTTGAAGAGAATGATGATTGGAGAAAGCAGCTGATTCATCACCGGGGACCAGCAGATCATCACTGCGATAAAAATTCCGGCTATCGCTGTTGCAACAAAGCTCACGATCACTTCCATGAATGTCGCCCCGACATGGAGCCACCAATTATACTTTGCGGCAATGGGAGGATAAAAAAGGTGTTGCAGAACTCGGATGGGAGAAGGCAGAATGAACACCTTTATCTTGAACACGACGACGATGAGTTGCCAGATGACGAGGAAGAGAAGGAAATTGAACGCTTTCGGAGCAGCATTTTTGATAAATGTCTTTATGCCTTTACCCATGGATCCTCACCCTTTGCCCGTATACGCGCGTCCTCAATCTCATCATATCGGTAGCCGAATCCATGCCTGCCCAATGTCGAGAAGTCAACCTTTCCCTCCCTGCGGACATACAGACCCGGGTGGATTCTCTCTTCATGAATCGATGCCATCGGATAAAACTGCATTGCATTCGTCTCAACGCCCATGATCGTCCCTGCATATGCGGCAAGACTGACATGAGGTATCATTGCCAGCATCGGATTGGTCAAATCCTGAACCATCAACGTCATTCCATGAACCTTTGCCCAACAGAGGCTCAGCAAAGCGCCGGAAAGCGTTTTGCACGTCTTTAGCGCCACTCCGCTCCAGCCCAGCTCACGACCGAGCACGACATGATGCCAGTCATGGGCGCTCTCATCCATGAACAGCGGTTTTCGGGCGCTCACGGCACGAACATCAATGGGATGAGCTATTATATCATATGGAAATGGTTGTTCCACATAGAGAAGCTTCGCATAGATTTCCGGTTGCTCAAGGAGCAATTGATCTAAAATGTCACACACGTAGGTCGGATCTTCAACGGTGCAATTGAAGTCCGCAGTGAGCCATAAAACCCCGCTCTCATTGGCGATTCGCCCAACATTAATCAGTCGGGTATAATCCCAGTCTCGATCGTTTCCCGTCAGTTTCACCTTGAGACAGGTCAGTCCGTCCCGGGCGATCCAGTCGGTCAGGAAAAAGGGATATCCATCCTCGACAACAGGCCCGTCATACCCTTCGGGTTCAAGGATGTCCTTTGCACCGACAAGGTGCCAGGCGACCAGCGATGTGGCGGCATCCGCCCCTTCCGCAAAAAAATCAGCGGGATATTTGCCAACGAACGGCTTGCCGTGCTCCTCTCCGAAGTACCAGGAGAGGTCATGATTCATATATTCTTTCGTGAAGGTTTTCCACGTGTTTACTTTATGGATATTGCCATATGCATCATGCAGAGCCAGATCGAAAAGCGAATTGCAGACCAGGGCCGCCAGCCAAGGCATCTTCTCATCTTCATTGCAGCGCGCATTTTCTTTGTTCCAAGCGTCCTTCAGCGAACCTTCAATGAACCGATGCCCTATTTCCATTGCGTGTCCGCTATCCGTATTCGTTCTCCACAATTCGCAAAGGATCCTGCAAAAATCCTGCAGCCGATTCTGACGATACGAATAGGCAAGCGAGCTTGGCCAGACCCACGCTACGCTTAACGGGGTTTCACCCCGTCCGACTGCTTCAGCACCATCTTTTGAGCGTACGCGAATCGCTGTGCGCGCTTCAATCACATGGGTTGTGGTCTCAGGACCGAACTTCAGCGGAACTCGAGTCTCTATCGGACAGAAATAGAGCTCACAATCGTCAATACGGATATCCAAATTACTCATTGGCGCTCCTTGCAGTAAAAAGTTTACCACAGTTCCCTATTATGTCAATCTTCTGAACAAAATTGATCTCCACCTTTTCAAGGGTGAATTCGGATTGGTTTCCGATTGAAAAAGAGCAATGGCCGAGGGGTGAAAAAGCATTTTTCCATATGCCATACTTGCAATTTGATAGTAATTCCAAGACTATTACCATGTGACGGTTGCACAGTTCATCACTAAAACATCGATGCACATGGAGCCTCTATGAATCTTTTTCCTGCGATGCCGGCGCTTATCCTTTCAGGTTTTGCCGGTGCTTTTTTCAGTTCCGGATACAAAGCGATGGCTCAATTGGATCATCGATATAAGCCTTTCGTCTCTCTGTACAGTCTGGCATTTTCGCTTTTTGCCGCCATAGGTGTACTGCTTATTCGTGGAACCCTAGCCGATTCCATGCTATGGCTTTTCGGAATCCCGCATGGAGTCGTCACGTGCCTGGCGATTCTTTTCTATGCCGGCATCATTGGAAATGTACGCCTCAGCATCTCTTGGACGATCATTCAATTCTCGATTCTCATACCGTTGGCGGTCAGCCTCATATTCTTTGAAACGGATTTGAATCTGCTTGCAGTTGCAGGATGTGCTTTCATGGTACTTGCCATCATCATCTTCAGCCTGGGCAAGAAAGGTGCATCGCCAGCTGAAAAATCTCCCCGGCTTACGTTTAAAATGGACTGCTGCTCTTCACTTCATCTCTCTTCACCGGGATAGCGTTCACGATTCCCATGATATACTTAAAGTCGGCCGAAAGAAGTCAGCCTCTCTCCCTGCTCTTCATCAGCGCCATCGCATCGTTGCTGACATCGCTTTGGTTTGTGTGAAAAGAAGATTGGAGCTATATCATGAGCGATTGGAGGATTGCAGGCATTCCCACGGCCATGGGTTTTCTGCAAATGGCCAACTGGTCGCTGCTCATGATCGGTTTGCAGGGAATAGGGGGATCCGTCGCCTACTCGCTCAATGGAGTTGTCGGACTGGTATGCGTCTATGGCATCTCATTTTCATTCTTCAAAGAGCGCGTTTCACCTATCGAGAAGATCGGGATTCTCGTCTCCATCATCGCAATCCTGCTGATGACGGCATCATTGTATGCCAATGCTCCGTGACGTTCCCATATCTTCATGCCGGAGCTGATTTTAAAAAAGTCGGACAGTGAATCGGTTTTACACTAAGGAGTCCCGAGTTTCAGTAGGGAGCCGTTCGAGCCGTTTCCCATACTCGACAAAATTTGCCATTCATCGTTCTTTCGCGCTGACTGCTTTACTGTCATGAAACACGACCTCAATATGCGGTTCAATGCTGTAGTACCCCTTGTATCCGTCCTGATGCAAGGCGATGAGGATGTCTCTCACATCTCCTCTCCCTTCACCCGGGAACGTATACGTATAATGTTCCACCTTTTCCGAATCCGAGCCAACATGCATCCTTGATGTGCGCATGGACTATATGCTCTTTGACGGCCTTGTAGCATTCGAACGAGCTTTGGGAAACGGAGAATAGGCATCGATCGTGATGGGGGATTTCCGGTATCAAACACAAGCTTCATCCCCGGACAATGTTCGAGCATGCGCAAGGTATGATTGTAACTCAGCCCGCCATAGGCATGGCAATTCTCATGAACCGGAGTCATCCCTTGATCAAGGAAGGCTTGCTTCCCAATCGGTTCATTCGAGCAATTGAACGTTTCACGGTGGATTTCGTCATGTTGGAATCGACGGCCCTCAGGCTCCATCGGTAATTCCAGTCAACAAATACATATTTCTCTCCTATCCGGTCATCAGATATTCGGTCGATATACATCTTTGACTCTATCATCATTCACTCATTTATCAACCTGCTGTACAAAAAAGCTTCGGCTCACTTCCGGCTATCCAGCCATCGCTGGGCTAAAGGTATTTTACTCTTCAGAGCGAGGCTCGCGGCACCAAGCTCACCCGAACAGCTGCCTAGAATGCTTTGCTCGATATTGACCCTTGAGAACGGGGACTCCATCGCCCTTGACGACGCTTCGCTTCTGATAAGCTCTGTAAGCAACGGTCCCGTGTTGGAAAGGACGCCGCCGATTATTATTTTTTCCGGATTCAATATGTTGATCAGATTCGAACTGGCGATGCCAAGCTGAACAGCGATTTTCTTCATGCACGAAAGAGCGATTTCGTTTCCTTTATGCGCTTCATGAACAATGAAGACTCCGGTAAGCCTCCCTTCACTCATTGCATCCCACAATGCATTCGGTTCGACCTTCTCACCTAATGATCTCAAGGAGCGATATCGCTCTTCGACAAGACGCACCAAAGCCTGACTGGAGGAAAATGCCTGCAAGCATCCATATCTGCCGCATCCGCAGAGCGGACCATTCGGGTCGATCAGCATATGACCGATTTCTCCGGCGCTATAGTCCGCACCTTCAAGGAGAACCCCGTCGTTGATGAACGCTGCACTGATGCCGGTCTCAATTCCGATATATATAAGGTTCTTTACTCCTCGTCCCGAGCCATATCGGGCCTCGGCCAAGCCTGCAGCCCTGTGCCTGTTCATCACTATGCACGGCAACCCGGTATGTTTCGTCAACGGTTCCCCCACTGCCACCTTTTTCCAGCCCAGATCATCCGCACGTGAGATGACTCCGGTGGTGCTGTTGACCAACCCCGGAGTTCCGATGCCGATCAGAGGCAGGAGGCGTCCGGGAACACGGTCGAGCATATGGTCGATTCCCTCCAAGAGGGCACTGATGAAGTGGGAAGGATCGATTGAACCTGTAGGAATCTGATGAGTCGCTATCGGTTTGCCATACAAGTCGCTTATCAGAAAGTTCCATGTCTCATTGTGGTAAGAAGCGCCGAGAGCATACCAGACCGATTCCGTCAATCTGAGCGGGATGGCTGGCCGTCCTCGCCCATTGATCGAAGAATCAAGCTCCTTTACGAGATCCAGTTGCATCAATTGCGAAATGATGGTGGAAGCTGTGGTTCTGCTGAGTGCAAGCCGCTTGGCTATGAAAGCTCTCGTCGCCTTTGATTGTTCCTGTTCAATCAGTGTAAGCGCGGCCTCTATATTGCTCTCGCCGCATGGGGAAGTCCAATGCAACTCCGGGCTTACCATATCTTGCCTCTCCCTGTGACCAACGAAGCTTCCGCCTCACGATTGCTTATCAGTGTACTACCTCCATGCAAAGATAGCAAATGGTACAGATTGTTTACATATTGTGAACTCTAGTAGAATCGCCCGACAACTCACCAATCTTTTATCCCGCTTTTCTTAGCCCGCGAGTTAAGACATCAGTGTCTAAATTATCCATCATCGGAAATCGTTTCCGCCAATTCGATGTATTCCTTTAACTTCTTCTGCAGAAGTCTCTTATCAATCAACTTCAGATTGTATTCGGAAACCATTGTCGGGGATAAGCTGCGGCTGAGAGCAAATTCCACAACCTCATCATCCTTGCTTGCACAGAGGATGACGCCTACGCTCGGATTTTCGTTTTCTTTCCTCATTTCACGGTCAAGAGCTTCCAAGTAGAGATTCATCTTTCCGACATACTCCGGCTTGAATTCTCCGATTTTCAGTTCAAATGCCGCGAGGCATGACAGTCCTCTGTGGTAGAACAGCAAATCGACATAATAGTCGTGCTTTCCAACCTGCACCCGATGCTCCTCGCCGATGAACGTGAAGTCCTTGCCGATTTCAAGAATGAAATCTTTCAGATTTCCTGTAATGGACTTCCGTACATCACGTTCCGAGACGGAATCCGGCACATCAAGAAACTCAAGCACATAATGATCAAGAAACACATTTCCCGTCGCCCTTCTCGATGCTTCAATGGCAGGCGAGAGAGGTTTTTGCGACATCATGAACCTTTCATAGTATCCGCTGTCAATCTGCCTTTCCAATTCTCTTGAACTGTATTTCTCTTTCACGGACATATTCATGTAAAACATGCGTTCATCCATCGTCTTGCACGCAGACATTATTTTGAGATGGTTTGTCCAGCTCAATTGTGTCAGCAGTGATGACACTTTTGCGTTGCCCTTGTAAAGCTCATAAAACTGCTTCATCCTATAAAGACTACGGCGGTTGAATCCTTTCAAATCTGGATAGTTCGCTGCAAAGAAGTCGGCGAGCCTCTGCACAAAGGCATCACCGTATTCAGCGTTTTCAGAGTGTACGCTGATGTATTCACCTATATCGCGATACATCAAAATAAGTTCTTCATTCACCTTGCGATAGGCACGTTTTCTGGCGGATTCGATAATATCAACGATTTTTTCAAAATGTTCACCGTAATGCATTACATCATTCATAGCTGATTTCCCCGCGAATCCCTCTTTTCATCACCCCACGACTTCCAATTCGTGATTTGTTCGTCGATTGCATCAATGCCAAAGAAGAAGGAGCGCGAGCCGGAGCATTGAAGCATTCGATTCTGCAAACAGCAATGATCAACGGAGCAGAGCCAACCTCTTACTCAGAGTTGAAAAGAATATACACCTCCCTCTCCTTGAGCCCCCTCTTGCCCATGTGGTAGGATGCGGTGATGAAGCTGAGCTATGAGAACAAGGAAAGTGAAGCCTCGATTCTAGCGAACACGAAAGCCGCCGTGTTTGACGGAAAGATCGGTGGAGGAAATCTTCTGATCCACGGTGACAACCTCAATGTCCTTCAGGCGCTTCGTGCTTCCTTTTCGGGGAAGATCGACTTGATCTACATCGACCCTCCTTTCTCCACGAATACGGTTTATCGAGTTGGATCGGAGCGGACCGGAACGGTGAGCTTCAGTTCGGAGGATGACGTCGCCTATCGGGACGACCTTGGCGGAAGCGAATACCTCGAATCCCTGCGGAAACGCTTGGTCATCGCCAAGGAGCTCCTTTCTCCCCGAGGTTCGATCTATCTCCATATCGATTATAAGATCGGTCACTACGTGAAAGTCCTGATGGATGAGATCTTCGGCCGGGCGAACTTCAGAAACGATATCTCTCGAATAAAATGCAACCCCAAGAACTTCAGCCGCTTGGGCTATGGGAACATCAAAGACCTGATCCTCTTCTACTCCAACGGACCGGAGCCGATCTGGAATGAAGCACGGATTGCGCTGAATGAAAAAGATCTCAAACGTCTCTTCAAGAAAGTCGACAAGGATGGTCGACGGTATACGACGATTCCTCTCCACGCCCCCGGTGAAACCAGGAACGGGGAGACAAGCGGGACGTTCAAAGGATTGCTTCCGCCCAAAGGCCGCCATTGGCGCTCATCCCCCAAGGTGCTTGAGGAACTGGATGAACAAGGCTTGATCGAATGGTCGAAGAACGGGGTTCCCCGAAAGATCATCTATGCCGATGAGCATGCCGGAAAAAAGCTTCAGGACATCTGGGAGTTCAAAGATCCCCAATATCCGACCTATCCGACCGAGAAGAACCTTCAGTTGCTCAAGACGATCGTCGCAGCGTCCTCGAATGAAGAAAGCATCG
>JAAYQW010000048.1 GCA_012519115.1 Spirochaetales bacterium | reverse complement strand
TCCTCGAAGACCCGGTGTTCGTCGAGTACCGGTTGATGGGAACCGATGATCTGGCCCGGTTGACCGCCGAGAAGGCGAAGAGTCACGATGTGCTTCTCCTCGAAAACCATGGAGTGGTGTGCCTGGGCAAGAGCATGCTCGAGGGCTTCGATAAGATCGAGCTGCTCGAACGAGCCGCCCAGATGACCCTCGCGACGATTCAGATGCAGGAAGCGGGCTACACCGTCTCTTCATTGACCGAGAATCGAATGAAGGAGCTGATGGTGATGAAGGGCAAGGCATGAAGATCCAGCTTGAGACGATTCCTGTCTGGGATGGATTGAACAGTGGAAGCGAATGCTTCATTTGCGACCTCGTCAAGGAAGCGGAAGAAGATGCGCTCTCTTTCTACGTGGGTCCTTCGGTGATGAATCCGGAGACCCGGATCCGGGTCAATGAGCATGGATTCTGTCATGCCCACTGGAACGCCCTGGTTGCCAAGAAGAAAGCCCAGGCGGTCGCTTTGATGAGCGACACCTACCTCAAACGAACAAGAGAGCTTCTTGAGGGGGAAATCAATAACCTCCGTAAGGCAAAAAGCGGAAATCAAGCCCAAAAGGCGATAAAGAAATTTGCTGAAGCCTTGGAAAAACGAGAGGCGGGATGCCTCGTCTGCACCTCGATGGAAAATCGGCTTGAGCGTTACCTCTATACGACCTGTTATCTGTGGGGGGACGATCCGGAGTTCAAGATGGCGCTCTCGAAGGGAAAAGGATTCTGTCTTCATCATGTAAGCCTTTTGCTTCAGACGGCGCCCAAAGCGCTTTCGTCCGACAAGGTCGCCGAATTCACCTGCGCCCTGATTGAGACACAGCTGAAGAACCTCGATCGGATCGCCGATGAGATCCACTGGATGACGCAGAAGTACAAGTCTGAAAACAAGGACAAGCCCTGGGGCACCAGCGAGGATGCCCATAAGCGGGGCGTGGAGAAGATGGTGGGGAAGGTGCGGGTCATCGACCCCGTTTGATGCCTAACGTCAATTGCCCCGCTTCAAGGTCGGTTCGTATTTCCTTTTCCTTGAGCTTGTTCATCTCCCCGGTCGGTTTCACATAGTGGTAGTAGTCCAGTCGGCCTTTCTTCGGTCGGTAGGTGAGGATGTACTCTTTTTGCGGGAGAAACGCCAGGCCGATGGTCATCTTGCATCCCTCCTGTTCCAGGCGGATCAGCTGTCCCTGCTGGTTGGACGAGAGGTAGGTGAAGGAGAAGATGATTCCCAGAATCTGTTTTCCCGCCCGGTCATGTACCATGATGTCGGCACCCTGCACCCCTGCATCCACCCAAAGCGGATCGCTTTCTTCGATGCCGAGATGCTTGTACAGGTGAGTGGCCAAGGCGTGGGCGACGCTTGCCTTCGGTTTGGACCAATCGAGAAGGATCTCATCCTTTGAAAGAAACGAACCCAAGCTCTTCCTGACTGCGTCAAAGAGAATGATGTCTGAATATCGGTTCTTCGTGCTCATGAGGCGAACTCGATGTTCCACTTCATTTCAGCGACTTTGCTGACGGTGGTGTAGATTGAGCAGTAGCGTGTGGCGGTTTCAAACGCCTTGGTGAAGCGCGCCTGATCGGCAACCCCTTTGGCTACGACATCGATCGTAACCCACTCAAAGGTCGTCGGCGGTGTCGTTTTCTG
>JAAYQW010000047.1 GCA_012519115.1 Spirochaetales bacterium | reverse complement strand
CATCTTGCATTGAGGGTGTAGCGAAGTTGGTTATCGCGACGGCCTGTCACGCCGTAGATCGCGGGTTCGAGTCCCGTCATCCTCGACTGTTCGAAACCGCCTTGGAGTCCAGGGCGGTTTCGTCGTCCCAGGAGGAGGCATGAGAGTATTGCTCGGGATGAGCGGTGGAATCGATTCCTCCGCCGCCGCATTTGTTTTAAAAGGTCAAAGCCATGAAGTGATCGGGGTCACGATGACGATCTGGTCCAACCGCGCTCACTTGGAGCGCCCGATCGATTCGGTCTCCTGTTTCGCTCCCGACAAGAGCGAGGATATCGCGAAGATCAAAGAGATGTGCGCTCGCCTCGGAATCGAACACCACACCTTGGAGCTCAGCGATCGCTTCGAGGAGGAGGTTCTTGCCAACTTCAAGGAGGAGTACCTTGACGGAAAGACTCCGAACCCCTGTGTGTGGTGCAACCAGAAGATCAAATTCGGCGCGATGGTCGAGTATGCCAAAGAAAGCGGTCTTGAATTCGATAGGTTCGCAACCGGACACTACGCCCGGATTGTTCGAACAGGAGAGCGGTGGGCGGTCGGAAAAGCGAAGGATGAGAAAAAAGATCAATCGTACTTCCTCCATCGCCTCAGCCAGGAACAGCTGCAAACGATTCTTTTTCCCTTGGGGGAGCTCACCAAGGATGAAGTGCGAGCCATCGCCGGCGAACACGGATATGTAAGCGATGATCGGGGGGAAAGCCAGGATTTCTACGACGGTGATTACACCGATCTGTTGGAAGTGGGAGACAAAGAAGGAAAGATCATCACTCGCGACGGACGGATTCTTGGAACACATAGAGGGATTTGGCACTATACGATCGGTCAGCGGAAAGGTCTCGGAATCGCCGCCGAACGCCCGTTGTACGTGTTGGAGCTGAGGGCTTCCACCAATGAGGTGGTCGTCGGTTTCGATGACGAGACCGTCCAGCACCATGTCGAAGCGACCAACGTCGTGTTCGGGAGTCTTGGGATGATCGAAGGCGAGGTTGAAGTGGAGGCCAAGATTCGAAGCGTCGGAAGAGCGAAAAGAGCATTCGCCCGTCAGAAGGGGGATGGAACGATTGTCGCCTGTTTCCCCGAAGGGGTGAAGGCTGCAACTCCCGGTCAATCACTTGTCCTCTATAAGGATGATGTGATCCTTGCCGGTGGCATCATC
The DNA here is from genome assembly GCA_012519115.1 of Spirochaetales bacterium. Lineage (GTDB taxonomy): Bacteria > Spirochaetota > Spirochaetia > Sphaerochaetales > Sphaerochaetaceae > Sphaerochaeta. The sequence continues at coordinate 24,380 of JAAYQW010000047.1, read as the reverse complement.
AGTTCAGCCCGGTGAGTTGCCTCGCCTTTTGTTTGCCACTATGATGAAGCGGAAGGAGTAGCAAATGCGCGTAGTTATTCAAAAAGATTTTCTGAGTATGAGCAAATGGGCAGCCAAGCTGATCGCCGATCGGATCAATGAATTCAATCCCACTCCCGATCGTCCTTTCGTGCTCGGCCTTCCCACCGGATCCACGCCGGTCGGAACCTATAAAGAGTTGGTCGCTCTGCATAAAGAGGGGTATGTATCCTTCAAGCACGTGTTCACCTTCAATATGGATGAGTATGTCGGACTGGAAAGCGATCATCCGCAAAGCTACCATACCTTCATGTGGGAGAATCTTTTCAACCATATCGATATCAAAAAAGAACATGTCCATATCCCCGATGGAACGGCGAAGGATCTGGAAGCTGAAGCGCTCCGCTATGAGGAAGTGATCAAGGCGGTCGGCGGGATTCACCTCTTTTTGGGTGGAGTCGGCGGCGACGGACACATCGCGTTCAACGAGCCGTACTCCTCGTTCGACAGCCGGACCCGGGTGGTGACGCTGACCGAGCACACCCGCCGGGCGAACAGCCGGTTCTTTGAAAACAAGATCGACCTTGTTCCCCGTCATGCGCTCACCGTCGGAGTGAAAACGGTGATGAGCGCCAAGGAAGTGATGATTCTCATCAGCGGTGCCAACAAGGCTCAAGCGCTCCATGCCGCCGTTGAAGGGCCGATCACTCAGGCGTGGCCGATCTCGACCCTGCAGCTCCATAAAGAAGCGATCGTCGTGTGTGATGAGGCGGCATGCGGTGAATTGAAGGTTTCAACGTACAACTACTTCAAAGCCCTTGAAGAGGCGTTGGTCTAACGCAAGCCGAGCTCTTTTGCGACCTCGATCGCTTGCCAAGGGTGGTCGGTCATGACAGAATCGACCCCCATGTCGAACAATCGTTTCATCTCTTCTTTCTCGTTGATCGTCCACACTTGGATAATCGCTCCCCGTTTGTGCATGATTTCCACGAAGCGGGGAGTTACCACTTCGATTCCCCATTGGCGGGGTGGAACTTGGAAGACCGTCAGATCGTTCTGCTTCTTTGATGAAAGAAGGCCCAGCTTCTGCTTCGCCAAAAGCGGTACCACCTCCAAGGTCGTCAGACTGGTCTGAATCCGCTTCTCCTTGCTTCGAAGGGCTTGCAGGTTCTTCAAGTGGAAGGACGCACCGATCACCCGGTCGAAGGCGTTCTCTTTTCTGATGAGATCAATGAAGGCATCCACGATCTCCGGTTCTTTGCTTTTCAAGTCCACGTTGAACCGTGTTGTGGGGAACGTTTCCAGCGCTTCCGCCAAAGTGGCGAGGCGAACCCCTTTATTTCTGAACGGGAATGTCTTGCCGTCATCGACGGTGAACGTGTACCCCGCATCAAAGGTTTTCAACTCTTTTAGAGTATGGTCTTCGATCCGTCCGGTCGCATCGGTATTTCGATCCAGCGTCGGATCATGCCAGATGACGATGTGTCCGTCCTTGCTGATGTGCACATCCGTTTCGATCACATCGACCTGCATGCTGACCGCCGATTCAAACGCCGGCAGGGTGTTCTCGGGGAACGAGCCGCTGTCCCCGCGGTGGGCGACGACGCGGGGCATCGGGTCAAAGAATGGGTGAACCTTGCTCATCGGGATTCTCCTTTTTATGGATCTTGATCCGAACCATCTTGGTAAAGAGTTTTTCCAGCCTCTGTACTTCACTCTCGCTTAACGATGCCCGCATGAACACATCTCTCAGAAACCGTCTCATCCACAGTTCCTCCTGATCGAGTTTGAAATACCCGATCTCATTGAGGGCGTCCACCGCCGTATCGCTTGCTTTTTGGACTCGCTCCTGGGTGATCGGGGTAAGACCGGTGGAGTGGGGAAGATTTGCTTCGAAGAGGGTATAGGTGATGATCTGGACCGCTTGGGCGAGATTAAGGGATGGGAACTCGTCACTGGTGGGAATCGATACCACCTGGGCGCAGGCAGCGACCTCTTCATCCGTCAATCCATCCGACTCCCGCCCGAAGACGATTGAAATCGTACCTTCGGTATGGGCAATTTTTTCAGCGAGCTGCAGAGGAGAGAGAAAGGTGTGTTTACGGAATTTTCCTCGCCTTCGCGTGGCGGCCACCGTGTAGCTGCTCTCTTTGAGCGCCTCCCGAAGCGTTGGAAAATGAACTCGATTCTCCCAGACGTCGCTGGCGTGAAGAGCGAGGGTGCGGACGCGGTTTTCCTCGTATTCCCGCTCGCTGACGATGACCAGGCGCGTGATTCCCATCGTCTTCATAGCCCGGCATACGGAACCGATGTTTGCTCCATCCTGGGTGTCGACGAGAACGATTTGAATGCGATCGAGTCTGCTTGAGCCTGTCATAGCTCAGGTGTACCAGATATTGCAGGATTATCCAAGCTGGTCTATAGTATGCCCATGAATGAAGCCCCCTCAGTAGGTAATCGCTACATCCGTGTCATGCTCGGGATCATCGTGACGTTGGCGGTCTTGGCCGCATTGAAGATCTCCAAAGATGTGACGATTCCGCTTGTGCTGGCCTTTTTTTTCTTTCTGATGTTCAGCCCGCTTTTGCGCAGGCTGGATAAACTCCACGTCCCAAAGCTTATTTCCTCGATTTTCGTGATGTGTCTGATGCTTCTCCTTCTCTTGGCATCGGGATGGTTCATCATCAAGACCGTCGACACCCTTGTTCGGCTGATTCCCTTTTACACCGACAAGATCATCAGTCTTGATCGCATCCTGACCGATATGGTGAGCAGTTTTGTCGAGGTGCCCCCTTCAGCAAGTTTTCTCACGCTGCTGCCGGTCAACTGGTCGAGCCTGGCGATCAGCAGCCTGACACAGATCTCCAACAAATTCTTCTCGATCACGAAAGTGGCGCTCCTAGTCTATATCTTCTTTCTGTTCCTGCTTCTTGAACGCCAGAGCGTGATCCCCAAGCTTCTGGCGGCGGTTCCCCAAGGCAAGGGGATGAAAATCGCTGTTATGTTTGAGCGCATCACTCGCCAAATCTCCAAGTATCTGGTGATAAAGATTGTCATCAGCTTTTTTACCGGATTGTTTTTCTATCTTTCCGCACTGCTCACCGGGTTGGATCTTCCCTCGTTGTGGGGAGTATTGGCGTTCGTCTTCAACTTCATTCCTTCGATCGGAAGCATCGTGATCACCTCCGTGGTGATCTTTGTGGCGTTGGTCCAATTCGCCCCGAATTGGACTAATATCATACTGGTAGCGGTACTTACAATCAGTACTCAAATGATTTTGGGCAATATCATCGATCCCCGGCTTCAGGGCGGACAGCTGAATCTCTCGCCGTTCATGATCCTCGTCGCCCTTTCGTTGTGGGGGTATATCTGGGGAATCGTCGGAATGTTCATCGCCGTGCCGCTGACCAGTCTGATGCAGATTCTTTTTGCCAATATCAAGAGCCTCAGGCCTTTTGCGATCATGATCAGCAGTGGAAAGAGCTATCAACGGGAGCGAGCCCGCCAGAAAGCCATCAGAAGCTTTCAGCGGCGGACCCAGCACCGGAAATCTGAACAGTTTGCAGGCGAGTCAAGCATCGAATCCAGTGAAGACTCGATGGCGAAAGAATCGGCCAATATGGGTGACTTTGTTCTTCCGGAGCAGTTTGGCGAAAAGAAATGATCGAGTTTCCTTCGCTCAAAGAAGAGGATGCCCAAACATATCTCTTGCCACCTGACCCCTCCTATGATGCATTGATTGAAACAGTTGAGAGCTTCTACCAAGATTGGGGACGCTCATTTGTCTTTCGCGATCGTCACGATCCGTATTCGGTGCTCCTCAGCGAGGTGATGCTTCAGCAGACCCAGACCTCTCGAGTGGTGGAAAAATACCGATATTTCCTTTCCAGATGGCCTTCTTTCAAAGCCCTTGCGCACGCTCCGCTGGAGGAGATCCTCATTGCATGGAAAGGACTCGGATACAACCGAAGAGCGCTGAACCTGAAAAAAACGGCGGAGAAGACCGAAGCATGGAATTGGACAATTCCCAATGATCACAAGGCGATGCTCACGCTCCCCGGGGTGGGTAAAGCCACCGCCGCAGCCCTTTTGGCATTTTGCTATCAGGAGAAATCAATCTACCTTGAAACGAATATCCGCCGGGTGCTGCTGTATTATTATTTCCACGATCAGACTGATGTCCATGACCGGGTGTTGGAAGCGATTCTTGCCAAGATCATCGTTTTGGTCGATGATCCCCGCTCTTGGTATTACGCCTTGATGGATTACGGAGTTCTGTTGAAGGCCTTGGTGCCGAATCCCAACACCAAAAGCGCCCACTATGCGAAACAAAGCCGGTTTGAAGGGTCCAAGCGCCAAGTTCGGGCAGCGCTTCTTCATCATATCGCCGAACATGGACCGGTATCTCTTCCTGCTGTTTCCTCCATGTTGAGGGAGTATGATTCGAAGTATCTTGACCAATCGATCGAAGAGTTGCTCAAGGAAGGGTTTCTGCTTCTACGGGAGGGGTATCTTTCGATTCGATAGAACGGTCGGCAAGCAGATTGCCCGCCATGCCAAGGAGCATCAGGAGCGCTCCGAACAGGAGGTTGGGGGAGAAGATCTTCAAGAAGAACGCGTCGATCGCCACCGATGCGAGAATCTGGCTTGCCGAGAGAAGCAGGGCGGAGTAGATTGCCGGCAGCTTCACGATGACGAATGCCGTGGAGATGAGAACGGTTACCGAGAGAACTCCACCGGCGATGATGTGAATGAACGGCACTTCCGGCAATTTGGCGAACCCCTCGATCGTCGCCGCAGGTTGGGTGAGAAAGTAAAAGGGGATCGCGGCGCTCAGACCGGCGATGTACGTCCACTGGCTGGCTTTCATCGGCCCTTTATAGATAGCGAATGTGGAGTTGAGAATCATCTGGGTGATCGTGATCGCACCGGCTGCAAAGGCGATGAGGATGTAGATGAACGAAAACGAGCCGACGCTCTTGGAAGCCATCACGCCGATTCCCAGGCCGCTGACCGCCAGGCTGAGCACTTTTTTTGTAGAGAAGGAACGCTTTTTCATCCCAAGCCACCCGTTGAGATCGAATACGAGGGAAAGAACCGATTGACCGAAGACGGTGAGGGCCATCGCCAGCGAGGATCCGAGGGTGGTGAATGAATAGAAGTTGAAGTTGAGAATGAGGACACCGAGCATTCCGTTGAGGTATAAAGGCCAGGGGGCTCGTTGCTTCGGACCGGCGATCGCAGGATGTTTTCTACCGAGGTAAAGGATCGTCGAAACAAGCGTGAGGCCGATGAGGTGATTAACCAGGAGACTCACTCCCATCGTTGTTGCGTGCCCCAAGTTGGTGTTCGCCACCACCATGACGGAAATGATTGCACCGGTCAGCCCGTCGAGGGCGAGGTATATGCCTTGGCTCATGTGGTGAGTGTACTGCGTTAGAGCTTGTCATGGCTAGTAGGCTCACTCTACAATGATATCCATGGATTACCAGAAGCTTCTCCTCAGGAAAGCGATGATCCCCGGCTCCTTGGGCTTTCTCGGCGACCTTGCCCTTAAGATTGCCGGGTTCTGTCCCCGTCCTCTTGCCTCATTTTCCCTCTTGCTCTTTGCCGGAGACCATGGAATACACGCCGAAGGAGTCACCCACAGTCCGCAGGAGATCACCCGGCAGCAAACCCGCAACTTCGCATCCGGAGGAGGTGCGTGTGCGCTCTTTGCAAAGCTGAACGGGGTCGATCTCAAGGTGATCGACATCGGGGTGGCCGGATCGTTCGATCCTTCTTCTTCGATAATCGACCGAAAAGTGGGTTTTGGAACGAAGAATTTCCTTCAGCAAAAAGCGATGACCGCCTGTGAGTGCGCCTCTGCCATCGAGGTCGGCAGAACGATGGCCCGTTCATCCACTAGCGATCTGATCGGCTTCGGTGAGATGGGGGTGGCGAACACCACTTCTTCATCGGCAATCGTCGCCGCGTTGCTGAATCGAAGTCCCGAGGAGGTGACGGATACCGGATCGGGATTGAGCGAACCGGATCTTCGCCATAAGACCGAAGTCATCCGGAAGGGTCTTGCTCTTCACCCCCTGCGGGATCCTTTGGACGTTCTCTCCTCGTTCGGCGGATTTGAGCATGCGGCGATCGTCGGAGGAATCCTCGAGGCGCATGCGATGGGCAAGCCGATTCTTCTAGACGGGTTCGTCGTCGGCTCCGCCGCCTTGGTTGCAGCGATGATCGATCCGGATGTCCGAAAGAACTTCATCTTCGCTCACCGCTCGGCGATGAGGGGCAGTGACATCCTCTTGGAAGCTCTCGGCTGTACAAAGCCGATATTGGACCTTGGAATGTACCTTGGTGAGGGTACCGGAGCGCTGACCGCCTGGCCGATCGTTCGTCAGGCCAGTTATATTCTTTGGGAGATGAGCGAGTTCGAGGAGGCGGAGGTGGCCAACTCCACCGACATTCTCCGATCGAAGGGGATCGTATGATCCGACTTGGGACCAGCAGCTATATCATCGAGGATACGTTGATCGAGAATGTACGGTATCTCGCTTCCTTGGTTGACGATATCGAACTTGTGTTGTTTGAAACACCTGAATCTTCAAATATTCCGGGTATCGACGAAATCCATCAATTGAATGGTTTGGCGGCTGAACACGATCTCACCTACACGGTTCATCTGCCGATGGATGCCTATCCCGGATCAAGGGATGAAAAGGTGCGCATCTCTTCGGTTGATTTGATCGTTCGAGTCATTGAACGCACCCGGCCTTTGAACCCGTTGAGCTACATCTTTCATCTCACTCCGGAGCATTATGGGGCGATTCCCGCTGAGGATATGCACACATGGCTGGCTCAGAGCGAGAAAAGCGTCGTTGACATTCTTCGAAGAACGGGAATCGATCCCTTCCTGCTGGGTGTCGAGACGTTGAGCTATCCGCTGCATCTGATCGATTCGATCATCAGGTGTCATGGCGCAGGTATAACCTTGGATATAGGACACCTTCATCTGATGGGCTATGATGTGGAAGACCATATCAAGCGATATGCAGACCGGTGCCGGGTGTTTCACCTTCATGGGGTGGACGATGGGATGGATCATCTCGGTCTTCATCGGGGAGATCGAAGAAAGATCGATCGGTTCTTGGATCTGCTTGAATCATTGGGTGACGGGATCGAACGGGTGGTTACCTTGGAAGTGTTTGACCTGGAAAGTTTTGAAGAATCGATGGGGGTTCTCCATGCACGACAAAGAGGAGAAAAAACTGGTGACCTTGGTGATCGGGGGCGGACGAAGTGGAAAAAGCACGTGGGCGGAAGCGTATGCCCGATCCCATGAAGGAAAACGGATCTATCTGGCGACAGCCGAAGCGTTCGATGATGAGATGAAGAAGCGGATAAAAGCCCACCAAGCTCGCCGGAGCGGGGAGTTCATCACGATTGAAGAACCCCTTGAGCTGAGTGAGCGGATCATGAGCATGGCTTCTGGTGTCGATGTGTGCCTCATCGATTGTCTCACCGTCTGGTTGGGAAACCTGATGCATTACGAAAAGAATCTTGAAACATATCTTGAGGACCTGTACCGGGTAGTGGGATCTCCTCCCTGTGAATTGATTCTGGTGACCAACGAAACGGGTTTGGGCATCATTCCCGCCGATTCGATGAGCAGGACGTTTCGCGACCGGGCGGGGTGGATGAATCAACGTCTCGCTGTGTTGGCGGATCGGGTGGTTCTTCTGGTTGCGGGAATCCCTCTAGCCCTTAAAGGAACGCTGTCATGAGCTTGGCAAGCGCGATTCGTCTTCTTACCCGATTCCGTATTCCCGGCAAGGAGATCGAGAAGAGCGAGCGAACCCTTTTCTGGTTTCCCTTAGTGGGAGCTTTGCTAGGTTGCATCTCCTTCCTTATCGTCCTGCTGCCATGTTCCTCGTCGGTTCGGAGTGTTCTTGTTCTCATCGCCGGGGCGTATTTCACCCGAGCCTTTCACTATGACGGCGTAGCGGATTTCGCTGATGGGCTGGGTGGGGGCTTTACGAAAGAACGGTCCTTGGAAATCATGCGCGACAGTCACATCGGCGCATTCGGTACAATCGCGCTGATTCTCGTCTTCTTGTTGCAGTATTCACTATTGGTCAGTGTGGTCGATTATCCTCCTATGCTGATTCTTGTTCCCGCTCTGGGGCGATTGGCTCAAGTGTGGGCTGTTTCAACGATGAACTACGCCCGTGAAGGGGAGGGGATGGCTTCTTCATTGGTGCGAAGGGCTAAGTGGTATCATGCTCTTCTTCCCACGCTTCAAATCGGTCTGGTCGTGTTGCTGCTCTATATCATGAACAGCCCCTATGCGATCCCGACGTTTGCCGCTCTTGGGGGAATCGTCATCAGTACGACGACCATCTGTCTGCTTTCCCGAAAGCGCCTCGGAGGAATCACCGGCGATGTGCTGGGAAGCATCGAGGTGTTCGGTGAGACGGCCGCCCTCCTCTGTATCGTGCTTGCCCTTGCATAGGTGAACGCTCTTTGTAATACTAAGGCCAACTGGAGCATGCGGTATGAAGATTGTCTGTTTGGATTTGGAAGGGGTGTTGGTACCGGAAATCTGGATCAACGTGGCGGAGCGGACGGGAATCGAAGAGCTTCGACGAACGACCCGGGATGAGCCGGATTATAACAAGCTGATGCGCCGCCGAATCGAAATCCTCAAAGAGCGCTCGTTGACGCTTTCGGATATCCAAGCGGTCATCGCTTCGATGGGACCGATGGAAGGGGCCAAAGCGTTTCTGGATGAACTCAGGTCATTGACCCAGGTGATCATCCTCAGCGATACGTTTGTCGAGTTCGCCAAACCGTTGATGGCCCAACTGGATTGGCCAACGATCTGGTGTAACAGTCTGGAAGTGGAAGACGGGATGATCGTCCGTCATCGTCTGCGCCAGGAGGAGGGAAAGTTCCACGCGATCCAAGCCCTCAAAGCGCTGAATTTCTCGACGTTTGCCGCCGGTGATTCCTATAATGACCTGAAAATGATTTTGGAAGCGGATGAGGGATGTCTTTTCCGAGCTCCGAAGGCGATCATCGAAACATATCCCCATCTCGTGCTCACCAACACGTATGATGAGCTGATGGAGAGAATCAAGGAGTTTTTAGCATCGTGATCCTAAGGCCGATTATCTTCCTCGTATTAGCGATCTTTGCCGGATTTTCCCTCCTCGGGATATTGTGGGAGGGTTCAGTCTTCGTGAAGGTTGTGGTAGGATTGGCAGTAGTCGTCTTCAATATCGGGTTGTTGATCATGGCAAGACGATTCGATCGGGCACTCAAAGAAAAGAGGAGTGAAGCGGACGATGCGGAAAACGGTGGTATTTCTCAGTGATTTTGGCAGCAGTGACGGAGCGGTCAGCGCGATGCACGGCGTCGCCGATCAGGTTTCACCGGATCTTAAGCTGGAAGACCTGACTCATGATATCCCCCAATTCAATATCTGGGAGGCTTCCTACCGCTTGGCGCAAACCCTTCCGTACTGGGCTGCGGGGACGGTCTTTGTCTGCGTCGTCGATCCGGGAGTCGGATCGGACCGGAAATCCCTCGTCGCGTTGACAAAAGACGGGCATATCGTCGTTACTCCGGACAACGGAACGCTTACGCACATCGAACGGCGCATCGGGCTGAATGAAGTGCGGGAGCTCCATGTCGAATCCAACCGCTTGGCGGGCAGCCAGAAAAGCCATACGTTCTTCGGCCGGGATGTGTACGCGTACAACGGGGCGCGGCTTGCCTCCGGCGAGCTCGCCTTCAGTGAATGCGGACCGATCCTTGAAGAGTTCGTTCGGCTCGAAGTGGAGGAACAACGCCGAGAAGGGGATATGATCGTCGGAGCCATCGATATTCTCGATACGCGGTACGGATCGCTTTGGACGAACATCAACGGAGATCTGCTGGATGAGATCGGCGTTACCTGGGGCGATTACCTCCAGGTGCGTATCACCAAAGACAACCGAATCGTCTATGGATATCCGCTCAAGTTGTGCAAAGCGTTTACCGACGTACCCAAAGGTGAAGCGTTGATGTACATCAACAGTCTTCTGAATATCGCAGTCGCACTGAACCAAGGGAATTTTGCCTCCACCTATTCGATCGGAACGGGTGAGGGATGGAAAATAACGTTTTCGAAATACAATATGCCATAAGGAGGAACCAAGATGGCAAAAGTGAAAGGTTTGGATCCGGTACGATTTGTTGTAATCGTGGCGATTGGAGCGGCGCTCTACGGTCTGGGCGGAATGATCGGGGTGCCGATTTTCGCAAATACCACCTTAAAGCCGGCTATGGCGATTTTAGGGCTTTTTGCCGCACTCTACGGACCGATTGTCGGATTTTTGGTGGGATTCCTCGGTCACTGGATTACCGACCTCTTCATGGGGTGGGGTGTGTGGTTCACCTGGGTCCTCGGCAGCGGTCTGGTTGGAATCATGATCGGGCTCTTCAAGTATTGGAGCAAGGATTGTGTTCATGAAGGAAAGCTTCCCGGAATGCAGATTCTTCTCTTCATCGTGATTTCCTTCTTTGCGAACTTCCTCGGCTACTTGGTCAGCGCTTTGCTCGATGCGGTGTTGTATACCGAGCCGTTGGATAAGGTCTTTACCCAACAGATTCTTGCGGCAACCACCAACACGTTGATGATCGCAACGCTCGGAACCCTTCTGCTCTACCTCGTCGCCCGCCGCAACGCCAGCAGTCGGGATCTGAAAAAAGACGAAGAAGCGTAAGAAACTCAGTGCGCCTGCACCCTGTGGTGCAGGCCTTCGCCATGGCTGAAGTTCTCATCTCCTTCAAGGAGTTTTCCTTTACCTATGAGGCTCAAAGCGAGCCGACGCTTAAACATATCAACCTCTCGATTCACAAGGGAGAGAAGATTCTTATCGCAGGACCTTCCGGGAGCGGTAAATCCACCCTCGGCTACTGCATCAACGCCCTCATTCCTCACGCTTTCAAAGGGAAGCTCGAAGGAAGTGCCAATATCTGCGGTCTGGATCTTGCCGATGGGGATATGTACGCGGTAAACAAGCGTGTCGGGACGGTGATGCAGGATACCGACGCGCAGTTCGTCGGGATAACCGTTGCCGAAGATATCGCGTTTTCTCTGGAAAATCAATGTGTCGAAAAACAGAAGATGCACTCCACGGTCGCTGAAATTGCGCATGTGGTGAAGATGGGTTCGTTCCTTTCCCACTCGCCCCAAGAGCTTTCCGGCGGACAGAAACAGCGGGTGAGCTTGGCGGGTGTGCTGGTTGACGATGTGGACATCCTCCTCTTCGATGAGCCGTTGGCAAACTTGGACCCAGCGACGGGAGCCCTTGCGATCGAGATGATCGACGAGCTGGCCACGGTTCACAACAAGACCGTCATCATCATTGAGCACCGTTTGGAAGAAGTGCTGCATCGAAAGGTGGACAGGATCTTGGTGATGCAGGAAGGGGAGCTGGTCAGCGACACGACGCCCAAGGAGCTGCTCGCATCCCAGACGCTTCGCTCGCTCGGCCTCCGCGAGCCGCTTTATATCACGGCACTGCGGATGGCCGGGTGCGATTTGAGTACGGCAGGCGATCTCAGCTCCTATGAAGGGGTCGACCTCGATTTTGTCAAGGAGACGATTCACGATTGGTACACGATTCCTCGGAAGGATTCCAGGACGCAGGTGCGGGATGTGCTTCTCGAGTTGGAAAACGTAAGCTACTCCTACGACGGTCTGACCTTGGTGCTGCAGGGAATCAGCGCATCGATCTACAGAGGGGAGATGATTTCGGTTCTGGGGAACAACGGAGCGGGCAAGTCCACGTTGGCTCAATTGATCATGGGGGTGCTGCACCAGGACAAGGGGTCAATCTCTTTTGAAGGTGTTGATCTGGCCGGCTATTCGGCCAGCGCCCGCTCCGATCTGGTCGGATTCGTGATGCAGAACCCCAACCACATGATCAGCAACGACTTGGTGTTTGACGAAGTGGCATTCGCCCTCAGACAACGGGGATATGAAGAGGCGTTGATAAAGGAGCGGGTCCTTGATGTGCTGGGGCTCTGCGGATTGCGAGCGTACCACCATTGGCCGATCAGCGCGCTCAGCTATGGACAGAAAAAGCGGGTTACGATCGCCTCCATTCTGGTAACCGATCCGAAAATCCTGTTGCTCGACGAACCAACCAGCGCTCAGGATTACCTTCACTATACCGCCTTGATGCAATTTCTCGCCGAACTGAACGCAAAGACCGGTCTTACGATCCTCTTCATCACCCACGATATGCATTTGGCGTTGGAGTACACGACCCGCTCGCTCGTGCTCAGCGGAGGAAAGCTCCTTGCCGATCTGCCCACCAGCGAGGTATTCAGCGATCCCGATCTTCTTTCTCAGGCGAATCTCAAGGAAACGAGTCTCTATCACTTGGCCAAAGACCTGGAAATCGCCGATATTCCGCTCTTCATCGAACATTTTGTTCAAGAGGAGCAAAAAGAACGTCCATCGAGCGTTGAGGTCATCCAGCTTCCAAAGCGTCGGCTTGCCCTCACCGAGCGGAAAAAAGAGATGAAGGTAGGCAAGAAGGTCGTCAAAGAGGGTCGGAAGTTCGGCTTCGCCCTCAGTTGGGAGGATACCGATTCCTTCCTTCATTCCTTCAACGGAGTAACGAAGATCGCGTTTTTCGGACTTTGGATCGGGTTTTGTCTGCTGACATTCGATCTTCGATTTCTTCTCCCTGGCCTCGGCTTCTCCTTTTACATGCTTTGGGCGACCAAGGTTCCTTTGAGAAAGTTCTTGCCGTACATCATCGGTATATTGGCTGTCATAGCCCTCAACGCGATCTTCATCTTCCTCTTTTCTCCGAAGCAGGGAGTGGTGTACCTCGGTTCGGAGACCCTTCTTTTGGGAAATGCGACGATGCGGTACGCCCTCAGCAAAGAAACCCTCTTCTACCTGTTCGTCGTATGCGTGAAATACCTCACCCTCTTTCCCGTGGCGCTCTTGTTCGTCTCGGTTACCCACCCTTCGGAATTTGCCTCCTCTTTAAACCGGCTGGGTATCGGATATACGGTAAGCTATGCGGTTTCACTGGCGCTCCGATACCTGCCCGAAGTGACCAAGACGTATGTGAACATCCTTCGCTCTCAAATGGCCAGAGGAGTGGATATCTCCAAGAACGCGCCTTTGAAGAAACGCCTTTCCTCGATGGCCCGGATCATCGCACCGTTGGTTCTCTTCAGTCTGGACCGAATTGAAGTGATTACTAATGCGATGGTCCTTCGCGGATTCGCCCGGATGAAGAAACGAACGTGGTATATGCAGAGTTCCCTTCGCCTCCGTGATTGGGCAGCCCTCGGATGCACCCTTCTCTTTGTCGGTGCCTCCCTCTATATTCGGTTTGCAAGAGGCGTCATGTTCTGGTATCCTTTCTAGGCACTTGTTCTGTTTAGTAGGAAATAGTGAGGGCAGAGCTTGACAGAAGCGCCTCTTACCCCCATCTTATAGGACATTGAATTTGTTGGTGTGGAAACAGTGGCGAAGGAGGAACCGATGGCTGATACATTCATTGATGAAATGGAAGAACTGTTGACAACGATGCGCAAAGAGCTGCTTGAGAAAATGAGTGATGATAACAGCGATTTCAAATCGATGGTCAATGCGATGGGTGGCAAAGACAGCGTTGACATCGCCGCCGACGACATCGCCTTCAAAAAGATGGAAGCGATCAACAAGCATGAAGCCAATCGCCTCCGCTCGATCGATAACGCCCTTTCGCGGATTCATAATGGAAAATACGGATTGTGCTTGAAATGTCAGAAGAAGATTCCCGAAGAACGTCTTCGGGCCATCCCTTACTCGGTTCTTTGTGTCGACTGCAAGCTCGCCGAGGAAAAACCCGGTCGACGATGATATCGAAGCGTACCGAGCAGCAGAGGCTACCTACGCAGGTAGCCTCTCTCATGTTTACAGGTACGGATTTCTTCGTTCATTGCCGACTGTCGTTATCGGACCGTGGCCGGGAAGAATCTGTACATCATCCTCCAGCTCCAAAATACGATGACAGCTTTTGATCAGGGTAGGATAGTCTCCACCCGGCAGGTCGGTTCGTCCGATCGATCTGGCGAAAAGGGTGTCGCCGGTGAAGATGAACCGTCCTTCTTTGTGGTAGTAGGAACGTCCGCCGGGGGTATGCCCGGGCGTGGCGATGACGGTGAGCCGCGAGTCCTCGAGATATTGGCCATCGGTGAGGTATTCGCTGGGCTTTGGAAGGTTTTTGAGCGCTTCTTGATGAATGGTGAAGAAACGGCGGTCAAGACAATAGTTCTTAATGACTTCATAATCGAGGCCTTTTTCGTCTTCCTTGCCCACGAGAACTTCCATGGCCGGATAGTGCGCCTTGAGGCGGGTCAACGCGGCAATATGATCGTAGTGGGCATGCGTCAGCAGCACGCTCCGGGCGATGAGGCCTAAAGAAGTCAATTCATCGATGATCAGCTCGGCGTCGCTTCCCGGATCGATTATCCACGCGCTCTTTGTTTCTTCGTTGCCGAGGATATAGCAGTTCGTCTGGTATTCGCCTACAACCAATCGTCTGAGGATCATCACTACTCCCGGTTGGAATAGGAGACCGAGGCGGTTCGGCCTTTAATATCCATTCCGTTGAGTTTTGAAATCGCTTGTTCACAATGCTCCTCGCTCATCGAGACGAATGAGTACTTATCATGAATCCGCAAGCTGAAGATATCCTCCCGCTTGATTCCAAGCTCCCGCTGGAGCAGTTCACTCAGTTCTTTAGCGTAGAGACGTTTCATCTTTCCGATATTCAGATAGAGGGTTCGGGCGCCTTCGGGGAGGGGGCGGTTTTGACTTCCTCGACGAGGCTGGACAGGAACGCTCTTTTGAGGACTCGGCGCCTTCTTCGGGGCTGCAGTCTTTTTGGGAGTGGGGGTATTGGCTTTGAGGATTTCCCTGAACAGGTATGCAGTAAAGTATCTGCGGGTAAAGAAAGGAACCTGCTTTTTAATGGTTTTCGCCAGTGCTTCCAACTCCTCCGGATCGGAGTCGGTATGGACTTTCGTGACAAGCAATTGGATTGTGGATTCAATCAATTCCCTATCTTCCTGTGTGCTGTTTGTTTCGTTGCTCATGCACATCGCTCCTTGGATAAAATGTTCGCCTTCAGGAAAGAGGGCTAAAAAAAGGGGATGAGCAGTAAAAGAAAAAAGCTCTCCCGCTTCATGGATTTCCGCCTTACGCGTAAGGAAATAAGGTCGAAATATGTGTATTCAAGGATACTCAACCTCATCTTCCTTTGTCAAGGAATGCTTACTTTGCTCATGGGCTTTGATTGTGATATTATGACTCGGAATGAGTACGTTGCAGAGTCAAATCCGACAGCTGGCCAGTGCGATTGAAGAACATAGGCGCGATCTGCGCACGCTCTACGGTGATTTGGGAAAAGCCGCGGCAAAGGGTGACAGTCCTTCCGCCCAAGAGGTTCTGCAAAAAAAACGTGAATACGAAATTCAGGAGGAACTCTATCAGCGACTGACCTCTTCTTTGAGGCAGTTTGAAGATCGGAGCCGCAAGCTTAAGCAAGTTCAAAAGGATTTGAAGCTTCTTTCGAAGCAAAAAAAAGAGCTTTGCGGGCAACTTGGCGCGATCGCCTACGAGGCGTATGGGAACACCCCGTATTCCGAAGAGCTTGCCCAGACGCTCGCTCCGTTTCTTGAAACGAAAAAAAGAAGAAAAGCTGCAAGAGCCGTATTTCCCCACGTTCATCGACGTGCTCTCGGACGAATGTTTTTGAAAGTAGGGGAGGAAGTTCTTGACAAGCATCTCGAGGAGGAGCTTCGAAGTGAAGCACGACAGGAGCTGTTTGAGCAGGTGCAGGAGTATCGAAGCAGAGAACATCTTCTCGGAGAAGAGCTTATCCTTCACCGGAGCGCTCTCGATCAATTGAAGAACAGTGAAGTCCAGACACCTTGGCTCCGCCTCGAGACGTATAATCAAAATCGGATGAAAGCTCTGAAGGCGTATGAAGAAGCTGCGATCGCCTATGGGCGTCAGGTGTATGATCAAGAAGGAGATCAAAACTCTCTTACGATGCAAATCACCTTGCATCGAACTAGAATCAAGCAGTTGGGCTCTGAAATCAAGGGAAAACAAAACCAGATCAAAATTCAGGAGCTTGAGGCTCAGATTGAGATCGAGAAGCAGAAGATTGAGCATATCGCCGACCAGATCGGAGCGCTTCGTTCGCAAATCGACCAGCTCAACTCCGCAATCGCTAAACGGCGAACCCTGATTCGCATGCTCGAAGGAACCGGCAACGATGAGTGATTCAAAGAACTCCAACGTCACTACGCGATCGATGAAAGTGACGATAGGAGAAAAAAAGGCAAAGCCTCAGAGTCCGCCGAAGAAAAAAAAGGATGAAGAGAAGGAACTCTTCAAACCCTATCCGCCGATCAAAAGCAAGAACGGACAGAACGTCCCGCCGCGAAAGCCGATCACCCCTCCACCGATCGGCAAACGCAAAGGATACCGCAGACCGATGAAGGAGCTCCTGCTCATCGCTCTGCTTGCGATCGTCGTCTTGGCCGGGATGGGAGCGGTGGGATGGAGCATGACGCGCAAAGCTTCGTCCGAAGAGGATGTGGTCGCTATCACGATCGAGGCGGGAATGAGTGCGACCGAGGTAAGCCTGCTGCTTGAGGAAGCCGGCATCGTTGATGATCGGAAGCGATTTCTTGAATTCGTCGTGAGCAGGCAAGCGGCCTCCCTGCTCAAGAGCGGCACCTATATCCTCGGGAAAAACTCATCCTATGAAGAGATACTCTCATCTCTTTCTTCAACCGGTCGGAAGGTCGAGCTTTTCGTCTATCCCGGCTATACCCTGAAGCAAATCGATGCGATGTTGACCACACGGGTCGGAAGTGCTCCCGGCGCCTTCTTGAAGGCCGCTCAAGACGTTGGTTCGGCGTATGGCTTGAGTTTTACCGAAGGGTGGTTTCTCGGTGGAACCTACTCGGTTGAAATAGGAGCCCGGAGCGCCCGGGATCTCGCCCTTTCGATGTTCTTTGCAACCGGAGAGGCTGTTCAAACGTTGAGTGATTCACCACTGTTGGAACGATATTCAATCGAAGAACTGATTATCATCGCCTCCATGATCCAAGCGGAAACCCAAGATCGGAGCCAGATGGGGGGAATCGCCTCAGTCATCCACAATCGCCTAGCGAAGAACGAGCCGCTGGGGATAGATGCGACGACCCGATATGAATTGGATGATTGGGACAACCCGATTCCCGTCAAAGCGCTGGAAAACAAGACACCGTACAACACCCGCCGGAAAGCGGGCTTACCTCCGAGCGGTATCTCAGCTCCTTCCGCCGAGGCTCTGCATGCCGCATTCTATCCGGAGGAAACCCCTTACTTCTACTATCTCCACGGTTTAGATAAAGCGATTCACTACGCCGTCGATTACGAAGAGCATAAGCAAAACATTGAGAAGCATCGGAAATAAGAACAAGGTTGCCTGAGCAACCTTGTATCTACCGGCGGTCGGAGTCGAACCGACACGGATTATTCATCCATCAGATTTTGAGTCTGACGTGTATACCAATTTCACCACGCCGGCGCGGTGAGAATCATGCTACCAAAAGGATGGTAAAAAAGCAACAGCGTAAATAAAATTGCTCGATCGTTTATTGTTATTTAGAGGTTGATAGGGTAAGGTTTCCTCACGGAGGAGATACATGCCCAAGAAGATTCTTGCAATTATCTTTGTATTGCTGCTCGCCATCGGTATCTCTGCAAAAGACTTGATGCTTGCCGATATACCGATCTGGTATGGAAAAGAGCGGTTTGCCGAGCGGATTGAAGATCGGGTCGCAGGTGCTCGTAAGCCGATCGGTCTGGTCCTCAGCGGCGGTTCCGCCCGGGCATTTGCCCATATCGGCGTCCTTCGGTATCTAGAGGAGATGGGAATCGTTCCCGATTTCATCGTTTCTAATTCAATGGGCTCGATCGTAGGCCTCCTGTATGCCGCCGGTCTTTCTCCCGATCAGATCTTGGAGATTACCTCCTCAACCAGTTTGGAGACTCTCTTTGATCTGACGCTCCCGTTGAAGGGAGGATTGCTTGATTCTTCCCGCTTTTTAGAACGAATCTCCTCGATTCTCGGGCGCGATCTTCGCTTGGAAGATCTTGAAATCCCCATCATCGTGACCGCTGAGGATATCGTGACAAAACGCCAGATCTACATCTGCGAGGGGGATTTCTACACCGTGATGGTCGCCTCCTTCGCCCTTCCGGTCTATTTTCCTCCGGTTTCCTACCACGATCATCGCCTGATCGACGGGGGAATCACCAATCTGGTCCCTGTGGGAATCGCCGGCGAGTTCACCGATTCGATCATCCTGTCCACGACCTTCTATGAGAATGAAGAATTGGATTTGAACAACCCGGTGACGATCTTGAACGTCTCGATCGACATCTCCAAGCGACGGAGGGGAATCGAAGAGATGAAGGCGCTGAGCGATTCATTCATTTGGATTCGAAATGATGTTGAATCAATCTCTTTCATGGAGTTTGCCAAAGTCCTCTATCTGCAAGAGAAGGGATATGAAGCGGCAAAAGCTCAAAGCGAAGCGTTGGGGCGTTTGAAGAGAGGATATTCCATATCCTCCTTCGCCAAGAAAAGAGAAAAGCTTGATGAGGCGATCCAAATCGCTGAGCGTGAATACGCCACCTTTGAGCACCTCTGTCGGTTTGATGATTCTCAGATGTTGGGGATCGGGATCTGGTCCTCCCACGGCAGCGGGGTACGGCCGTACCTCATCGATGATATGACCTTGGGAGTCTCGTATACGGCGTCCAAGCGGGACTTGAGCGTTGAGATCAACGGGGGCTTTGCGTTTAATTGGGTTCGAAGCGGACACATGCGCTCCGTCCCTGCAATGAAGACTCGCCTGTACTGCTACTTTCTCAACCATTGGAGAGCCGCTGTCGGTGGCGGAGTCTTTTATGATGCAAGGGGAAAAGGCTTTCTTTTTTCCTACAACGGTTTGCTTGAAGGACGGTACCCCATCGGAGAGATAGTCGATTTCGGGATAAGCCAGACATTTGAAGGACTCTACAATTATCAAAACAGCAAGTACGTGGATGCATTTCCCGAATCGACCTACCTCGCTGCAAGTACCGTAACGATCGAACTTCCAAAACTGAGATGGCTGGAGAAGGGCTTGGTTGATGTCGCCTATCAGGCGTATGGAGATTACCGGCATGTTCGAAGTTTTCTCAACGCGCATGGCAGCATGAAGATTCGCGATCCCTTTGCCGGTATCTATCTTGAGGGACAAAGCAGTGCCCGGTTCGCTCTGGACGACAAAGGTGATGTTCCGCTTTTCATCTCCGATCGGTTTCGGACAAATCACGATTCTCTTGTATCTCAGGGACATGACCTTACGGTATCAAGCAACTCCTCGAAGTATCTGGCCGTGGTGAATCTTGGGTTGGGGTATCAGCCGGTGTCATACCGACCTACCTTTGCCGAGATGTTCCTGTTCGAAGACAGCAGAGTAGGGGTGTTTGCCGACTTGCTCTTCAACGGCGACTTCTTCTTCTCGGTAGGTCTTGAGGTTGAAACGACGATCAGTCTGCTCGGCATCACCGAATTGGGTGTTCTGTTATATGGCGGGTTGGACTGGGCGAGCAAGTATCCGATCTGGGGTGTATACTTCACCGTCACTCATTAGCTTCGATGTATGCAAGATCCTCGGCGGTAAGCTCCAAGTTCGGACCCTCTTCCTCAGGTTTTGTTTTTAGCTTCGGTCGTCCTGCCGGTCTCTTCGCAAATCCGGTGAGGGTCAGTCCCTCTTCCGGTTCGAACGTTTGATCGATCGGTTTGATTTCTTGACCGGCAGCGACGGCCAGGCGATCCTGATCGATTTCCGTGGCGGTTTTTCTTCGGGTTTGCGGGTCGCTTAATCGGTCATGGAGATCTTGGATATACTCAGCCTTTACTCCCGAGGTGTTGACAAACTGTTTCTTTAGTCCTTCGGCGAGAAGATCGATCGCTTCACCGACCAAGCCCCAGTGGATCTTTACCTGGGCTAGGTGGAGGTATGGTTCGGCAAAACGAGGACCTCTGGAGATCAGATCGGTGAGAATCAGTTCCGCTTCAACCCACTCGTTTTTGCTGATCGCCAGCCATGCTCGGTTGTCAACCAGTCCGGGGCCGGTCATCCCTCGTTCCTCCGCTTCGTCAAGAAGTTTTTCCGCTTCCTTCCATTTGCGGTCCATCAAAGCGAAGGTGGTGTAGTTGATCAACAAACCGCTGTCTCTGAATCCCGCCTCATAGACCTCCCGGACCGTTTGCAGAGCGGTTTTCGTATCTCCTTCGATCCAGTGCACCATCGATAGGAGTATTTTGACCACCGCATCAAGCTCTTTGGTCCGTCCCTTCGTGAGGTTGTTGTAGGACTCCAGAATGGACTTTCCTTCATCGACATCCCCGCGTTGGATGAACATGCTTGCGATGCTGACCCGGAGATTGGGAGCGACTCCTGCCTTCAACGCTTTTCGATACAGAACCCATGCCTCATCCAACGCTCCGCTTTGAAGTTTTTTATTTGCATTACTATAGTACATGATGCCTCTTCGATAAAAGAGAAAGCCTGCAAAGGCTCCGAAAAGGATGATGAGTTTTGCATTCTTGCTGATCGGTAGGGCTACGATAAGGACTGTAACTCCGATCGATATGTATAAGCCAAGGTTCCTGATCTTCATAATTACCCCCGTATTTCTTTACTCTACCTGAACGGTGGAGGTGAGACAAGCACCGCTCTTGCGCATCAGATGCGCGATGTTTTACGATAGGAGCAATGAAACGGCGCGATATTCTGGTTCATGCTTGCTGTGGACCATGCAGTACATCAAGCATCGAGCGGATGCTCAAGGAAGGGTGGAACCCCGTCCTGTATTTCTCGAACTCCAATATCTTCCCCTTCGAAGAAGCTCAAAAACGCTTTGCGGAGCTGATGAAGGTCGCTCGGATCTACGAGCTTGAGATGATTCGGGAGATGTATGATCATGAATCATGGCTGCTGGCGATACAGGGCTTTGAAAAGGAGAGGGAAGGCGGAGAGCGGTGCAAGAGATGTTTTGCCTACAATTTGGCAGAAGCCAACGCCAAAGCGGCTGAATTGGGTTTTAATCACTTCACCACGACTCTAACGGTCAGCCGTTTTAAAGATTCCCCGACGATCTTTGCCGTTGGAGAGCGATATGAGCGCTTTGAACCGATAGACTTCAAAAAACTGGGGGGATTTGAGCGTTCAAATGTCCTCAGCAAGGAATATGGACTGTACCGCCAGCAATACTGCGGTTGTGAGTTCAGCATTCGTTCTTAGCGTGATATAGTGGCACAGGGAGAGTGAGATGAGAAAAATTGTAAAGTTTCTTACGAGCCGCATCTTTATCTCTTTCCTCTTGATTTCCATCCAAATCGGCTTCTTTGTTCTCATCGGAATCTATGCTCAGTCATATGGAATATGGTTTCAGCTCCTCTCCGCCCTCAGCGTGTTGATGAGTTTGTTCGTCATCACTCGTGATTTGAATCCGGCGTATAAGATCGGATGGATGTTCCTCTTCATTGTCATTCCTATTTACGGCGGGTTGTTTTACATCCTATTTGGCACTCATAAGCTCAATCGAAGATTGCGGGCGCGCGTCGAACAGCTCAACCTCTCCTTTCGGAAGGGAATGAAGGATGCCTTATACAGCGATCTGTTGCCGATTCGCGCCCTTGAGACCTATTCGCCTTCCCTTGCCCGCCAAGCTCAATATATCTGTTCGATCAGTGGTGATCAGGTATACGTCAACACGCAAGTCGATTATTATTCCAGCGGAGAAGCGTGGTTTGAGGATGTGATCATCGAGCTTCAAAAGGCGAAATCGTTCATTTTTTTGGAGTTTTTCATCCTTGCCGAAGGCCAGATGTGGGATCTCCTGCTTTCAATTCTTCTTGAACGAAAAAAGCGGGGGGTGCGAGTCTGCTTGATGTATGATGATGTGGGGTCGATCTTCACCACCCCCAGCCATTACGATCGAACGCTCCGGAACCTCGGATTGGAAGTCGTCGCCTTCAACCCGTTGCGTACCCACTTGAACAGCCGACTCAACAGCCGCGATCACCGGAAAGTGATCGTTATCGACGGAAACATCGGGTATACCGGCGGAATGAATATCGCTGACGAGTATATCAATCGGAAGATCAAGTATGGGCACTGGAAGGATACAGCGGTCAAAATCACCGGAGATGCAGTCTGGTCGCTGACCCAGATGTTCCTTCAGCTCTGGTCCTTCTCGACGGGAGTCACCGAACAATTCGCCCTGTATCGCCCGACGGTCGCGGCAAAGACCGATGGCTTTGTCCAACCCTTCGGCGACAATCCCCTTGATAGCCACAATGTAGCGGAGAACGCCTATATCCAGGTGATCAACATGGCCAAGCGCTACGTCTATATAACGACTCCTTACCTTGTCCTGGACAACGAGATGCTGACCGCCTTGAAGATTGCGGCCCAAAGCGGGGTGGACGTCCGTATCGTAACTCCTCATATTCCCGACAAGAAGGGCGTGTTCGCGGTTACTCGGGCCAACTACTATCAGCTCCTTGATGCCGGGGTGAAGATTTATGAATATACCCCCGGATTCATCCACGCCAAGATGTTCGTCAGCGACGACCATGTCGCAATCATCGGTACGATCAACATGGATTATCGTTCGTTTTATCTCCACTTCGAAAATGCGGTTGTCCTCTATGGTTCTTCAGCGATCAAGCACGTATATGAAGATATCGAACGAACGATCATGTTGAGCAAACCGATCACGACCCCATTCCTTAAAGCACGTCCCTGGCATCACAGACTGGGGGGAATGATCCTCAAGATCGCCGCTCCGATGCTTTGATGCACATGCGACCTTAGCACATGAGAGAACACCCGACATGTGATATGCCGGGTGTTTCTGCATGAAACGTCATGCTTTTGCGTTTATGTAATCGACACCTGTGATCGATCATTCCAGGAGTCAAAATCGAGGGTTCGTACCCCGTCCTCAACGGTCAAGAGGAGGGTGTGATGAATATCTCGACTTGACGAGCCGATGAAGAGGTCGAATTCACCCCCTTCAACGATCCGCTTTCCGTTCTTGTAGAAGGAGAGGAGATCGGTTTTGAAGGTAAATGTTACGGTTTTCTCTTCTCCGGCCTTGAGCGGAACCCGAGCGAATCCTTTGAGCTCTTTTACCGGACGGACCAAGGAGGCATGGCGATCGTGGATGTAGAGTTGCACGATCTCTTCACCACTCATGGTACCCGTATTTTTTATCGTGGCGAGCACTTCAATTTCACCATCAAGGGCTACCGTATCGTTCTTGATTTTCGCGGCCGGGTAGGTGAAGGAGGTATAGGAAAGACCGAATCCGAACGGATACCGGGCGCCGAACGCACTCTGGCGGGGCAAGCCGCCGGTTTTCTTGCTGTGGTTGTAGGTATAGGGCATCGCTCCGGCGCTGAAAGGAAAGGAGAGGACGGTCTTGCCGCTGAAGTTCTTCTCCCCGAAGAGGGTCTGTGCGATCGCTTCTCCACCGCCTTGGCCGGGAAGCCATGTGGCTACCAGCGCTCCGGCTCGTTTGACTGCATCATTGACCGTGTACGGTCGGCCGCTTACAAGAAGGACAACCGTAGGCTTGCCCGTAGCGAGAACCGCTTCCATCAACTCCTCTTGGACACCGGGGAGTTTGAGGGTATCGGCATCACTTCCTTCGCCGGTCGTTCCTTGCTGGAAGAGACCCACCAAGTCTCCAACGACGAGGACGACGACATCAGCATGTTGAGCGGTCCTGACCGCATCGATGATTCGACTGGTATCTGTCGAAGGAATTTTTGCCAAGGGGCCATCCTGTTGTTCGACTTCTCCGGGGAAGAAGACCGATCGTTCGATCGCTGATTCGAAAATGACGCATCCCGGTTGGAACTCGACCTCAGCATACTCTTCAAGCGCTTCCTTGATCGTCTTGCTTCTCTTTGGGACGGTTTGTTGCCACTTGGCTGATCCTTGAAGATGCACCGGAGCGGTATAGCCGCCGTACATCGCATACGGATGATTGGCCAAGGGGCCGATGAGGGCGATCTTCTGATCTTTCTTCAACGGGAGGAGATCCTCATTTTTCAACAGGACAAGGGACTTTTGAGCGATCTCAACGGCAAGGGCGTGATGTTCATCGCTGTTGAGCTCAAGACCTTCTTCATCGATATAGGGGTTGTCAAAGATTCCCTGACGATACTTCT
>JAAYQW010000046.1 GCA_012519115.1 Spirochaetales bacterium | reverse complement strand
CGGACGGTTCGCCCCACCATCATCTCAGCCAGATCGCCTTCACTGATATCGGCGACCTCGACCGTACCGATATATTTGCCTCTGCGCAGCACGGTGCACCGGTCGGCGACCGCCTTGATCTCCCGCAGCTTGTGAGTGATCAGGACGATCGTCTTTCCCTCATCCTTGAGCTTGATGATGATCTCGATCAGCTCATCGATCTCCTGAGGGGTGAGCACCGCGGTCGGCTCGTCAAAGATGATGATGTTCGCACTTCGATAGAGGGTTTTCAGGATTTCGACCCGCTGCTGCTGGCTGACGGAGATGTCTTCGATCTTCGCATCGGGATCGACCGCCAATCCGTACCGGGCGGAGAGGGCGGCGACCTCGCCCCGCGCCTTCTTCAAATCAAGAATCTGACCCCGCCTGGGCTCCATTCCCAAGACGATGTTCTCGGTAACGGTATAGTTCTGAACCAGTTTGAAGTGCTGATGAACCATCCCGATTCCCAACGCCGTGGCGACGTTGGGATTTTTGATCTCCACTTCTTTGCCGTTGATGAGGATCGTTCCGCTGTCGGCGCTGTAGGCTCCGAAGAGGATGCTCATCAGCGTCGACTTGCCGGCGCCATTTTCCCCCAAAAGAGCATGAATCTCCTGATTCTTGACGTTGAGGTCCACTTTGTCGTTTGCGATGACTCCCGGGAACGTTTTTGTTATCCCACGCATCTCGATAGCGTATTCGTGCACCCATCTCTCCTTGGTCGCATCTTCCTCTACCCACAATCGCCGATGGTGGGTAGAAGGAGATGCCGGCAGGACTCTGCCGGCAAAGCGCATCAGTCGTCCAATGCGGCGAGGCCTGCGGGAGCTGCGCCGGCGGCAAGAGCTTCTTTATAGGTCTTGTACAGCTTGACCTTGCCGCTGATGATGTCCGCCTTGGCGGCTTCCACAGCGGCGATGACGTTCTTGGAGAGTTCGGGGTTCGCCGTTGAGTATCCGACACCGTCGTCAACCATTCCCATCTGGATCACTCCACCCTTGAATGTTCCGTCAGCGATGGCGTTCAGCACGTGGAGGGAAGAATTCTCGACTCGCTTGAGCATCGAGGTCAGAACGGCGCTCTTGGTTCCTGAGTAGATTCCTTCTTCATACTGGTCGGAGTCGACACCGATCGCCCAGACGTTCTTGCCTTGAGCGCGATATTCTTTCGCTTGAGCGATCGTTCCGTTTCCGGTTCCGCCCGCTGCGCTGAAGATCGCGTACACACCGCTGTCATACCAGTTCTTTGCCTGAGCTTTCGCGAGCTCCGGCTTGCCCCAGTCGTTGGCGTAGTAGTCGATGATCTGGGCATCGGGGAATACCGATCGGATTCCCTGGACGTAGCCCATCTCGAACTTCGTGATCGTCGAGCCGGGAACTCCGCCGATGAACCCGAAGCGTGGGTTGGCGATTCCGTCTTCTTTCGCCTGAAGAGCCGCCGCAAGACCGACGAGGTAGGAACCTTCTTCTTCAGAGTAGATGAACTCCATGACGTTCGGATGGCCGACCCAATCGACGTCGACGATCGTGAACTTCTGATCGGGATACTGGGGAGCGATCTCGCCGAGGGCATCGGCAAAGGTGAAGCCGGTAACCATGATCAGATCAAAGCTACCGTCCTCAGCGGCGTCTCGAAGGTTGGGGATATATGCGTCCTGCGTCTGGCTGGTGACTACATCGTACAGCTTTCCACGCGAGGGGGTGTTTCCGACGCTCTCGCCGTAGAACTCCGTGATTCCCCGCCAAGCGGCGGCGTTAAAGGATTTGTCATCGATTCCTGTCGCATCGGTGATCAATCGAATTGTAGGTCTTCCATCGCTTTTGGCAACTTCCTTGCTGCCGCCGGCGAAAAGGAACGTTCCGACAATAAGGACAACGAGTAACATCGTTATTTTCTTCATGGATAACCCTCCTTATGGTTCGTCCGTTATAGAATGTCAGCATTGTAACACACTCCGGCATTCTTTACATAAGGAAAGAGGTGTTTTTGAAAGGATTTTGCCATTATCCATTGAAACCGCTAACGGAACGTATGGAAAGGACCCTATTTACCAT
>JAAYQW010000045.1 GCA_012519115.1 Spirochaetales bacterium | reverse complement strand
TCATTTTTCAACAGGACAAGGGACTTTTGAGCGATCTCAACGGCAAGGGCGTGATGTTCATCGCTGTTGAGCTCAAGACCTTCTTCATCGATATAGGGGTTGTCAAAGATTCCCTGACGATACTTCTCGGCAAGAACCATCATGACCGATCGATCGATCTCTTCCATCGTGATGAGTTTGCGCTCCAGAGCGGAGATCAACCCCTTCTTGAAGACGGTGAAGCCGGGAAGTTCGATATCCATTCCCGCTTTCAAGGCGAGAGCCGCAGCTTCAGCCGGGTCTTTCGCCACATGATGATCCTTTTCCAGTTGAGCGATCGCTTCATAATCGGCGACGACCAGCCCGTCGAAGCCCCACTTTTTTTTAAGAAGGTCGACCACAAGCTCCACGTTGGAGGTACACGGGATTCCGTCGATATCGTGATAGGCGGGCATTATGCCTCCGACGGCGGTGTTCTTCAGCACCTTCTCAAAGGGAAGACCGTAGGTATTGAGCAGTTCGTTCATTCCGGAATGCAAGGGAGCATGGTTTCTTCCGCCCTCACTGCCGCCGTGGCCGATAAAGTGCTTGAGCGTGGCCAACGGCTGACGGTTTGCCCCTTGCAGACCGTTGATATAGGCGATCGCCATTTCGCCTATGAGATA
Source organism: Spirochaetales bacterium (assembly GCA_012519115.1). Classification (GTDB taxonomy): domain Bacteria; phylum Spirochaetota; class Spirochaetia; order Sphaerochaetales; family Sphaerochaetaceae; genus Sphaerochaeta. The sequence goes on along the minus strand of JAAYQW010000045.1, from coordinate 19,978 downwards.
CGGATCTTCACCGAACGTCTCTTCCAAGCGTCCCCAACGGGCATCGCGGGAGACGTCGAGAACAGGTGACAAGCCTTGGTGAACGCCCATTGAGCGCAGCTCGTCTCCGATCGCTTCTCCGATCTTTTTCATCAACCCGGTATCCCAAGCCGAACCATAGTTGAGCGAACAGGGGAATGCCGTCGCGCCGACGCTCATCGCTCCGCTCAAGCATTCTTCATGAATCATCGCAGGAATGCCGAGGCGAGTATTTTCAACGAGATGGCGCTGGATCTTATTGATCACTTTCACTTGCTCGCGCGGATCGTTTGCGATCGTTCCATAGGGACGAGTGAGTTGGCCGACACCGAACTCCAATGCGGCTTCCATCGGATTCGGTAGGTGGTTGTAGGTTGGAATTGCTTCGCGAACAGTGATGGTTTGATCGCTATGAATCTCAAACCATACCGATACAAGCTGAGCGACTTTTTCCTCCAGACTCATTTTCTTCAGCAATGCTGCAGCCTTTTCGCGGTGGATGCTCATATGTAAAACTCCTTCATCAACATATTCATAAAGGTTTGCTGTGTGTCCCTTAGGAGGGGTTGTTGCGGGACACACAGCAGCCAATTTATTCCTTCAACGCTCCCAGCGCTACACCTGCGATGATGTATTTGGCAAGCATGAAGTAAATAACAAAGAGAGGGAGAACGGTCAGGGAAAGGCCCAAGTACACTGAACCGTACTCTGTTTTGTAGATGTCTCCCCGCAGCAAGCTGACCATGATCGGCATCGTATACTTTTTCTTGTTGGTAAGGAGAATCAACGGGATAAAGAGATTGTTCCAGGAGCCGACGAACGAAAAGATTGCCTGGGTGGCCAAGGCGGGCTTCATGATCGGGAGAATGATTCGATTGAACGTCGCAAACTCCCGCGATCCGTCGATCCGGGCCGAGTCCACGATCTCCAACGGGAGAGCGGCCATCAAATATTGGCGCATGAAGAACACCATAGCCGGACTGGCGATCGCCGGGACGATCAAGGGTGTGAACTTGTTCGTCATTCCGATTCGGTAAATGAATTGGTAAAACCCGATACTGGAAAGCTGTGCGGGGATCATCATGATAGCCATGATGAAGGAGAAGAACGCTTGGCGAAGCTTCCATGAGTATGCCATCAGGGCATATGCGGTCAATGATGAGAAGTATACTGCCAAAACCGTTACTCCGACGCTGACCGTCATCGAGTTGATGAACCCTGTCATCGGACTGAATGCTTTACCGGTAAGAATCTTCCAGTTGCTCATAAAGTATTTCGATGGAACCAAGCTGATCGAGGACTGCTGGATTTCATACGTTGAACGGGTGGCGTTCATGAACATGATCCAGAACGGGAAGATGGAAAGAAGAGCCAGGAAGGTACAGACGACATAGACGATTGTTTTATATGTTATCCGCTTGGCGCGGATCGATCCGTGTCTTGCGTTCATGAGTTCACCCTCCTTCGTGCCGCTTTGCGTTGAGCTCTCAGATATTTGCGTCGGGCCACTTCATCCTTGTCCTTCAGGATTTGGAAGAGAATGATCGACAGCACGATGATGATTCCAAAGACGATGATCGATGCTGCGGAAGCTCGGTTATAGAGGTAGCTGCCGCTGAACGCCTGTTCATGAATGAACATGCTGGAAGTGATCGTAGCCTGGTCAGGTCCGCCGTTGAGGAAGAGCTTCGGAATATCGAACATCTGAAGCCCCCCGATCATCGAAGTGACGAGGACATAGAGCAGAATGGTCCTCAACAGAGGCAGGGTGATGCGGAAGAAGATCTGGGTCGGGGTCGCCCCGTCGATCTCGGCCGCTTCAAAGAGGGATGGATTGATTCCCAACACTCCGGCAATCAGCACGATCATCGTATTTCCATACCACATCCAGAATTGGATGAAGGATACGACGCCCCGGGCTGTCCAACGCTGGAGACTGAAGTTTCTCGGGCCATCGATACATTTCAATTTCATCAACAGATCATTGACCGGACCTTTCGGGTAGCCGAACAACGAGTTGAACAAAATAGCGATCGTCGCGGCTGTAATGATGTTAGGCATATAGATCAATATCTTATAGGCGCCTTGGCCTTTCACCTTGAAGTTGCGGTCGGTGAACCAGGCGGTAAGAAGCAGAGCCATGCTGATTTGCGGAATGAAGTTCGCCGTCCACAAAATGATGGTGTTCTTTAAGCTTGTAGTGAACGTTTTGTTGTTGAGAACCGTTCTGAAGTTCCCGAACAGATCAAGATTCCCCTCAGCGGTTCGGAGAAAATGGTATTCCTTCACACCCAATCCACGAAGATCGGTAAAACCGATCACGAGGGTGTATACGATCGGGTAGAGGGAGAACACAAGGAAGGCAACGACAAAAGGTATGGAGAATATATATCCATATTTTGCATAGCTTACAGATTTTTTACGCACGATGTTCCATCCTTCAGATAAAATTGCAATGGCGAAAAAAATGAAGATGAGAAGCGGCAGGGTTCTGCCACTTCTCAAGTTCAATGATTAGTTGCCGGGAAGATCAAGGGTTTCGAACACCATGCGCTTGAAGTCGGCAATCGCCTGAGCTCGGGTCTTGTTCCCAGCGGTATATTCGCGGACCTGCGCTCTCCAAGTACTGTTGATTGTCTCATCATACTGGGTGAGGTTCTTTCCGGTTGCGAATGCGCCTGCGGGGACGAATGCTTCGAACATATCCTGACCACCGAGGAAGTCAAGGGATCCATCGCTCTTGCTCATGACGGTTCCGGATGCCACGGAATCCTTCGTGCCGCCGGCTCCGAAGAGGGTTCCGTTCGCCCAGAAGTACTGCAGACCGGTTTCGGAGGAGTCGAGGGTGATCCACTCGATCAATTCGGCAACAGCGTCTTTAACCTTGGTGTCGCGGTTTGCGAGAACCCAGGTACCACCCCAGAAGAAGCCGATCGGGGGCTCGCAAACCGCCCAGTCACCATAGGTGCCTTCACCGATCTTCGTTCCACCGGAGTTGCCGGCCATGACGTAGTTGATCAGCCAAGCGGGGCCGAAGAAGCCGAATGCCTGCTTCGGATTCGCTCCCTTCATGTCGGCGAACCAGGCGTCGGTCCAGTCTTGGGTGTCGTTGTGATAGCCATTGTCCATCAGGCGCTTGGAGTGGTCGATGAACGCTTCGCGTTTCGGATCGAGATAGAGCTTGCCATCAACGACCCAGCCCTTGTCGGAGCTGTTCTCAACGGCGTGCCAGAGGTCTCCATCGCCGGAAACGATCGCATAACCTTTCCTCTTGAGGGCTTCGGCGGCTTCAAAGAACTTGTCGAGGCCGGGGCCGATCTTGGTCTTGATCACCTGAGGATCATCGGTTCCCCAAACGTCCTTCGCGATTGAGCGGCGATAGATGAAGGCTCCGCCGGTCGCCTGGTAGCCAAGGGCGACGAGACCGCGTTCATTGCTTCCGATATCGACCGTGTACTGAGCGATGTCCGCTTCTTTAAGAAGGCGGTCGACATCGATGCCGAGATCCTTATAGGTCGCTGCATACTGCTTGGCATCACCTTGGGTGTACTTCAGGACAAATGCTGCTTCAGCGGCGTAGATATCAGGAGCGTCCGCACCGCCGCCGATTAAGGCTTGGTCGAGCGCGGGCTGATAGGCACCATCGGTGGTTGCGATGATCGTGGTCTTGATTTCGTAATCAAATTCCGGATGCAACTCTTTGTAGCGTTCAATCATTTTGGGAACTTCGTCTGTGAAACTCCATACGTTGATGACTTTTTTTGCAGCTTCAGCCTGACCGCCAGCGAACAACGAGACGCCCAGGATAGCTACAAGCAGGACGAGTGTAATTGTTCTTACACGTTTTGCCATGGTAGAGCCTCCTCTGTGTTGTGCCCTGGTTGAGCCAAGGCACCAAATCCATTGTATACCAGACACATGTCGGTGCCTGAGCAAAGGAATCCTCCTCTGCTGTGTAAACTCTACCTTGGCCAAAAGCAGGATGAAACTAGGCATTTGACCAGATAATGCCTAGGATAATTGTCCTATAATTCTCTGCTCTTTGTCCATTTTATCGCATATTTTCTCAGCTCCCCGGCGTCGTTGACCGCGATCTTACGGCGGATATTGTCACGATACACATTGATTGTCTTGAAGGAGAGATTCAGCTTTTCGGCAATTTCACTTACGCCATAGCCGTTGCCGATGAGGCGGAACACTTCCTTCTCCCGAGCGCTGAGCGTTTCTACCGGATCCATGGGAGTATCGGATTGCTGTGCGACCATCGTGTCGATCATCCGTTCACGCATCGCATCGGATAGATAGACTTTACCCTTGAGGATTTCTTCGATCGCTCCCATCAGTGTCTTGGCGGCCTCTTGTTTCATCAAATATCCCTTGGCTCCCGCTTTGAGGGACGTCGAGGCATAGATCACTTCGTCGTACATGGAGATGACGAGCATCGGGATATGCGGCTTGAGCGCTTTAACATTTTTAACCAGCTCCAAGCCGCTCTCTTCACCAAGGGAGATGTCGATCAGCATCATATCCGGCTCTTCAGCCTCAAGAAGATCCATCGCTTCCGCAATCGATGAGGCTTGACCTATCACCATATAATGAGGATTGTCTTCCACGACACTGACCAATCCTTGGCGGAAGAGGGGATGGTCATCGACAATCAGAAACGTAGTGGGTTTTCTCACCGGCTACTCCTCTAAACGTACTGAAACCCGGGTTCCTTCAGGGGATGATTGGATATCGAGTATCGCATCCGCCATCGAAGCCCGATTGCGCATGATTCGCAGACCCAACGCACTTTTACGAATATTCTTCGCGAACCCTACACCATTATCCTCGATCGAGGCTTGGAGATGTACCTGACCGGCTTCATCTTCATTTCTTTCGAGCTTGATGAGGACGCTTTTTGATTTGGAGTGTTTCACCGCATTGGTCAATGCTTCCTGAATGATTCTGAAGACGTGCAGTGCCCGATCTCCGTCGGCTATTTCAAAGTCCGGATCGGCATCGACGGTGATATCGATCTTAACATATCGCTGCGTATCGGCGACGAGCGCTTCAATTCGCTTGGCAAATGTCTTTTCATCTTTCTCCAAGGGGAGCAATCCGCGGCTGATCGTTTTCAGTTTGGTGATCGATTCCGCCAAAAGACGGGATATCTGCTCGAGCGAGGAATCGAGCTTTCCATTATCCGAGTTGATGCTTTTTCGGGCGCTGGCGGCGATCAAGGAGATTCCGAGCAGATGCTGAGCCAGATCGTCATGGAGCTCCTGGCCGATCCGCTCCATCGTCTTGGCACTGATCTCCATGACTTCTTCTTCCAGTTCTATCCGCCGCTTGATCTCATTGGAAAGATTTTTGTTCGTTCGAATCAGATCTTTCGTCCGAAGGGCTACTTGTTCGATCAGGGTCTGTTCATGGCTCTTTATCTGCTCAAGAAGCAGCGTACCCTTCAGGCTGCTGGAAATCTGTTCCTGGAGTACGGCATACAGGGCCGGACTCACCATCCCCGATGGAACGATCAGATATCCCAACGGCTCACTGCCATGGACAAGGGGCATGAGAATCCACCGACCTTTGTGGAAGCTTGGTTTATATACCTCGGGAAGGAGATGGGCATACTCGAATTCAAGGGTAGAGGATTCCTTTTCAAAACTTTCCCAGGAGAGGTCGATCAAGAGCCGGGCTGAACCCTCCCTTTGAGTAAATTCGATCAGGTAGCCCTCGGTGATTCCGAAGAGGGCCAGACCCTGCTTGAGATTGGCAAAGAGAGCCTCCAGCTCAAAGGTTCCGGCGAGCATCGCACTGACCGTCCGGAGCGTTTCGAAGGAGCTCTGGAGGGCGACCCGCTTGCTTGCTTGGTATCGGCTGCTGCGCTCGCCCACAAACACCCTGGCGGAGGCGATGACGTCTGATATCATCGTTCGATGCTTTTCATCTTCCGCCTCAACGAGGTTTTCAATGACGGCGAGGTATACGTGCCAGCGTTCCACGACTCCGCTTTCAGCGATCGTGGTATCGATCGCCCTGTTCAGCTGGGCGATCAGCCCTTTGGGGTTTTTCATTTTCAGCAGGTGTGCAAACTCATTGATCGTCCGTTCTTCGGCTTGCGTCGCATATGAAGGGATCTGGGTGATCGACGAGTCGAAGCGGAACGTCGGGGCGCACCCGCAGGATTCACGGTACGTAACCGACGAGGAGAGAACCACATGCTCTTCTGCACCGCCGTCGATCATCCGCTCCAGAATCGCAACGGCGTTCGTTCCTAAATTATGCATAGGCTGAATGACGGTAGTCAACGGCGGTTGCGTGTAGCGTGACGCTTCAATCCCATCGAACCCGACGACTGACACATCGTCGGGAACGTTGATCGAGTGTTTTGCCAACACGTTCAGGGCGCCTTGGGCCATCCGGTCATTCAAGCAGATGACCGTGTCAAACGAAAGACCTGTAGCAAGAATCGCTTCCATCGCCCGTTCGCCGGAATCCAGAGTGAATCTTCCGTGAACTCGCAAGCGCGGATCGATGCTGATTCCCAGCTTTGTGAGGGTGTCAAAGACCGTTTGTTTTCGATTGATTGCTTCGTCGTGAATCGGGGGACCGTCGATCATCGCGAACTTTCGGCGATTGTGGACGGTATAGAGGTGTTGAACAAGTTCCGATACCGAGGGTTCCGAGTCAACGGTGACATCGCTCATTCCGGGGAGCTTCATTCCAATCGACACGCGGGGGATATTCGCCCACGCGGAAAAATATTCACGTAAATCCTTGGAATTCAAAAATGTCGCGACGGATGAGGAAATAATGATCAGACCATCGATGTTTTGATCGTTTGCAAGCCGGTAGGCGATGTTGGAGGAAGCCTCCGATGCGACCGGAGAGCCGAGAACGGATCCCAAAAAACTGATCGAGCTGAAGCCTCGTTTTGCTATCGCATGGCTGATCGCGCTCCACAACGTGGATTGATATTCATCATCCAGGCTTGCCGTGAAAATGCCGATGCGCTTTTTGTTCATTGCCATAAAGCCTATCATACCTTATCTTTTGATGAATGCAACTAACTGAAAGGACCAAGCTTTTGGAGATAGCGCAAGCGGTACGCAGTAGGGCTCAATCCCGTTGATTGCTTGAATTGTTTCGAGAAGTGGAACTCCGAACAATACTGCAGTTTGGCGGCTATCTCTTTCACCGAGAGGCTGGTGTTCGCCAAGAAGGCGCGCGCCGCTTCCAAGCGAAGGTTCGCATAATACTGCATCGGAGTGGTGTTCATCCATCGTTTGAAGAGACGGACGAAATAAGAAGCATCGCGCTGAACGTGAGAAGCGATGTCGGTGAGCGTGAGCTTGTCGAAAATGTGGTTTTGCATATAGTCGAGAGCCCGCTCTATGATGATATTCTCCTTCTGCTCGACAGGATCCGTTTTTTCAGCCGCCAAGCCGTAAAGCAGTCCAAGAATCTGATGGACGGCGCTGATTCTCAATTCCTGCTCTTCTTTAAACGCTTTGTCCCGAATCTCTTCAAAGAAAAAGCGTCGTCCGGTTCCAAGATGGAAGGGGTTTTTCTTTTCAAGGCGATCGAACAATTCCTGGTGGTCGGAGCACTCGAACAATATCGCATAGTAGGTGAGGGGGTTTTGGATGCTCGCTTCAATCTGGTGGGTGGTATCCGCGGTGGTGAGAAAAAGCGAGCCTGAAGAGATTGAGTATCGCTTGTTTCCGTTGATGAATGTTCCGTCTCCGCCGACGAAGTAATGCAATTCCGTCTGATCGTATCCATGAGAGTGAAACCGCTGATGCCAAAGCAGTTCTGTCGCCTCGTGCATCTGAAATACAAATACTGCATCCTTGATATCCATATGTCAATAATACATATGAATCACCAATCTTGTCTATGGAATTCTTCTTTTCGTGTGATACGCTTCAATCGGAGGAAGGTATGCACATAGTAGCCGGACTTGATGTCGGAACGCAAAGTACTAAGCTCATTTGTTACGATGCAGCACAAAAGAAGGTCGTTGGAAAAGCTTCGTCTTCCCATCGAATCATCACAGGGGAGGGGGGGACCAGCGAACAGGAAGCGGGTTGGTATCTTGATGCTGTTCGCTCCTGCTTCAAACAGATCGCTCAGCCGATAAAGGACAAGATCGTCGCCCTTGGTGTAAGCGGTCAGCAACATGGCTTCGTTCCGGTGGGAAAAAACGGCGAAGCGCTTGCTCCGGTGAAGCTGTGGAACGATACTTCCACCGTAGCCGAGTGTGAAACCCTCACCGAGCGTCTTGGCGGCAAGGATGCGGTATTTGAGCTCATCAACAATGAGATCATGCCCGCCTATACGCTGGCGAAGATTCTCCACTTGAAAAATCATAGAAAAGAAGCGTATGAACAATTGGCTCACTTGCTTCTTCCCCATGATTGGGTCAACTTCTATCTCACCGGGGAATACTTCACTGAAGCGGGAGACGCTTCAGGGACGGCGTACTACAGTCCCGGGAAGCGAGCTTGGGAGCCGCAAATGCTCAGGGCGGTCGACGAGAAGAAACATCTCGAACACATGCTCCCGACCCTTATCGAATCGCATGAAATCGGAGGACGGCTGCACCGAGCCGCCGCCGAAGAGCTGGGACTTAAACCGGGGATCGTCGTTTCGACCGGAGCCGGGGACAATATGGCCAGTGCGATCGGAACGGGGTGCACCTCCGGCGGCGATCTGGTCATGAGCATGGGAACCAGCGGAACCCTCTTCGGATACAGCGATACCCTTGTTGCCGATCGGCAAGGAAGACTTTCCGCGTTCTGCTCTTCGACCGGCGGATATCTTCCCCTGTTGTGCACCAATAACTGCACGCTTTCAACGGAAGTGATTCGCAATCTTTTTTCCCGGGATGTGAAAACCCTTGATATGCTGGCAAGCAAAGCACCGATTGGTGCCCGGGGGGTGACGGTTCTTCCTTTCTTCACCGGCGAGCGGGTTCCCTATCTGCCATATGGAAAAGGAGTTATCGCTCATTTGGATTCACAGAATACCACCGAGGAGAATATCGCCCGAGCTGCGCTGGAAAGCGCGGTCTTCGCTCTTCGAGGCGGAATGGATACGTTCAGCGAACTCGGCTTCACCCCTTCGCGTCTCATTCTCACCGGAGGAGGGGCGAACTCGAAGATTTGGCGCCAGATCGCGAGTGACGCATTCAATCTCGACGTCATTGTTCCCTCTTCGACGGAGAGCGCCGCGTTGGGTGTCGCCCTTCAGGCGCTTTGGGCGCTCGAGGGCGGTTCAATCACTGAAATCGCGAGTGAACATGTTTTATTCGATGGAGATAAAATGCATCGGCCTGACCGTACTGCAGTCGAACTATATGCCGAAGCGTACAAACGTTACAGCATGTACGTGGAAGCCCTCACACCTGTTTTTACAAGGAGAACATGATGAGTTATTTTGTTGGTGAAAAAGAATATTTTAAAGGAATCGGAAAGATCCGGTTTGAAGGGAAATCATCAAGAAACCCCCTTGCGTTCAAGCATTATAACGCCGACGAGAAGGTTGGAGATAAGACGATGGCGGAGCACCTGCGCTTCTCCACCGCCTATTGGCATTCCTTCTGCGCCAATGGAAGCGACCCGTTTGGCAAGCCCACGATTTCATTCCCGTTTGATTCGAGCGATCCGTTCGCCAAGGCGGATGCGGCGTTCGAGTTTTTTACCAAAATCGGTACTCCGTTCTATGCGTTCCATGATGTCGACGTGTTTGATGATATTGAAGATGGCCGCGCATATGAAAAGCGCTATCAAGAAGTCGCCGATGGATTGCTGGCTCGCCAGAAAGCGTCGGGAGTCAAGCTTCTTTGGAACACATCAAATATGTTTTCCCACCCCCGTTATATGAATGGGGCTGCAACCAATCCCGACTTCAACGTTGTTGCTCGATCTGCGGTTCAAATCAAGAAAAGCTTGGAAGTGAACGTTCAACTTGGCGGACTGAACTACGTCTTCTGGGGTGGACGTGAAGGATATATGAGCCTTCTGAACACCGACATGAAGAGGGAGCAGGAGCACCTTGCCCGCATGCTGATCATCGCCCGTGATTACGCCCGATCAATCGGCTTTACCGGGAAGTTCCTGATTGAACCCAAACCGATGGAACCGACCAAACATCAGTATGACTATGATGCCGCAACTACGATAGGCTTCCTCCAACGCTTCGGATTGCAGGACGATTTCGCCTGTAACATTGAAGCGAACCATGCAACGTTGGCCGGTCACACGTTTGCTCATGATCTGCTTGTCTGCTCCGACGCAGGAATGCTTGGCAGCGTCGATGCGAACCAGGGCGATGCACAGAATGGTTGGGATACGGATGAATTCCCCACGAACATGTATGACATCACGATGGCGATGCTCATTGTCTTGAATCAAGGTGGTTTTGGTTTGGGTGGATTGAACTTCGATGCGAAGATTCGACGCAACTCCACCGATGCCGAAGATCTGTTCCTTGCCCACATCGGTGGAATGGACGCCTTCGCCTTAGGCTTGAAAATCGCCCACAAGATCAAGGAGGATGGCTTCTTCAGCAACTTCATCAAGAATCGATACTCCTCCTTTGACAGCGGAGCTGGAAAGCGCTTTGCTGAAGGAAAGATGGATCTCGTTGAATTGGCCAGGATCGGCTTGGATGCGAAGACCAAGCAGACCAGCGGAAAACAGGAGTTGCTCAACAACATGTTCAACTCCTATCTCTTCGACTATTAATTCGTTTTCACTACGTAAAGAAACTGCCTCGGACAGGATTGTGTTCGGGGCAGTATTGTTTCAGGAAATCATTTCCCCACCAAGAAGGCAAGCTGCTCTTCGGTGAGGGTGAGATCCGCTCCGTTGAGGGTGTCCGTGATCTGCTCGGCTTTTGAGGATCCGGCGATTGCGACGCTTGGGTTTTTCTGACTTGTTATGTAAGCGATCACCACCGCGGCCGGGCTTACGCCAAGTTCACCGGCGAGGGTACGGACATGAGGAACCCGACTGAGATTCACATCGGTTGCAAAACGTCTTTTCGCACGTTCGGAAAGCGTTTCTCCAACCCCCGCGATCATCTTTGAGAAGAATCCCTTTGCCTGAGGAGAGAACGCCATGACGGGCATCTTTTGCTCCTCATACCAAAGGCGCGCCTTTTCGGTCATGCACACCAAGGTGTCATCACCCCACTGCTTGGGGGTGCAGTGGGCGAGCGACCACAGAATCTGACTGATTGAAAACGGTGTTTTCCGTTTTTCCTTCGTCCATGCGTTCGCCTCCGCGATCCGCCTGTGCGTCCAGTTGGAGGCGCCGAGGTGTTTCACCAATTTCTTATCAATCAGGTACTGAGCCATATCGATGATCTCATCGGAAGGCATCGCCGGATCATCGCGGTGGAAAAACCAGATATCCAGATAGTCGGTGTCAAGGTTGTCGAGCGTCCGGCTGATATCCTCGACCATCGCCTGATGATTGATCCGGGAGGCGTACATATCGTCCTTGGGCGGGTGGCACCCTTTGGAGACAAGCACTACGTCCTTTCGATTCCGGTTGGTCTTCAGGTATCTGCCAAGCAGCTGTTCGCTGCTTGAAGGTCCGCCGACCTCGTTCTGGCCGTAGACGTGGGCGGTATCCAGGAGATTTCCGCCAGCATCGAGGTAGATGTCGAGTTGCTTGTTCGCAATCGATTCACTGATCGTCTCCCCATAATGATCACAGCCAAGGGCGATCTGGGCAAGTTCTGTTTCGTCTAGTTGAATGTATTTCATCAGATATCAATTCCCAGCCAGTTCTTTACCAAGATCCCGATGATAAACGAAATCCCCGATACTCCGATCGAGATGAACGCCATCTCCCTGAACCGCGGTCCGAAGGGCAGGTCCTTCGCTACCGAGGTATAGTAGGTGAAGAGGACGATGATCAGGAGAACCACCGCCAACATCGTGCCTAACGCCACAAAATAATTGGATAAAAGCAGGTAGGGAAGAACCATCGCGGCTACGGCGATAAGGTACGCCACTCCCGTATACATCGCGCTTTTACCGGCGTTCTCCTCGTTTCGGTTCTTTGAGGAGAGGTATTCGCTCGAGGCCATCGATAAGGTTGCGCTGATGCCGGTGATCAGGCCGCTTAGGGCGATAAGCCGGGTGTTCTTCAACGCGAAGGTCAGTCCGGCCAATGTCCCGGAGAGCTCGACAAGAGCGTCATTGAGCCCTAGGACCATGGAGCCCACATATTGAAGACGTTCTTCGTCGAGCATCGCTATCAGCGCTTCCTCGTGTTTTTGTTCATCTTCATAGATTTCCCGGGCTTGAGGCATCTCATCAAGAATATGGGAGTATCCTTCAATCGCTTTCTCTTCGCCCATCTCCATCTTCTTCAAGACGAAGGTATATCCTAAGATGCGGGCGAGAAAGGAATAAAAACGGACCTTGCCCATCTGGGGCTTGAGTGTCTTGCCGGTTACTTTTGCCCAGGTTTCGGCATGTCGGCGCTCCTCTTCGCCGATTTTCAACAAGATTTTCCGGTTTTCTTCATCTTTTACGCGGTTGGCTATTCGAGTGTAAATTTCATATTCGGTGATCTCTTTCTGCTGCATTGCGAGAATTGCTTTCATCCGTTCGGGGGTAAGTGGTGTAGTTTTCATTAACTCCTCCTCGCGTAGAGTATATGCACCATTGAAGGAGATGGCAAACGGTTTGCTTGACGCCATGATGTTCCTCTCTGTAGAATTAAGTCTTAGAAGGAGTTGCCATGGACGAAAGTTTTGAAGATCTGCTGAAGTTGTTTGCAAAAACAACCGATCATGATGATATGAAACAATTGCTCGAAGAGCTTTTGACTCCTAACGAATTGAAGGATTTGATTCTTCGGTGGAATCTGATGAAGGATCTTTACCGCGGAAAACCGCAACGGGAGATTGCGGCGACATATGGAATCAGTTTGTGCAAGATCACTCGGGGCTCAAAGATTCTCAAACAGAAGGACGCGTATACCAAACGGATTCTCAGCGACCGCTATGATGACCATCTGAGGATTTAGGAGGGAGAAAGGGTGTCGATAGTGGGTAAACGGACGTCAGCGCTGCCGGTGGTTGACTGTGGGTAACCATCGTTTGAGGCGATTGTTTCTGATTCTCATGTTCCTCGGTGTGTTCCTCGCTTCGATCGGGGCGGAAGAGATGGTCCTGCTCACCAAAGATCAGGTGATCTACTATGAAATTGCCGAATATCACTTCGATGTAGAGGGAAAAACCAAGCCAAGCGCTCTTCGGCACCTCATCGTGCCTGCTGATGGCGATCCGCTTTTTACCGATGAAGATAAGATGGTGGCTTCTCTTGACGCCAAGCAGCAGGAGTTGGTAAACACCCGTCTCTTCACCTCCGTCTCCTACGAATATGCCTTTATCGCTTATCATGATGGAATCGCTTCCTATGCGGTAACCTTCTTCATTGAAGATTCCAAGACCCTGCTCATCTTTCCGTATCCAAAGTTTTCCAACGACCAGCTGGGACTTCTGTTGGGAGTAAAAGTCTTGGAAAAGAACGTCCTTGGAATGTTGGGGACTCTTTCATTGACGGCAAGCACCGCGCAAAACAACGGAGGAGTCAGAAATTGGGATAAACGAAAAGACATTGTTGAATTGAATATCACCGGCTTGCCTGTTTTAACGACCAGACTTGACTTTGACCTTGCCTATGAGCGTATAAAAGACGATGAAAAAGGGTTGGTTGAGGTGAATACGACCCTTTCGCAATTAACAATCTTCAACACCGATCTTGCGATCAATGCGCACGCTGATTTGGCTCCGGATGCGGATTTCTCTGAATGGAACACACAAGCATGGGGGGTGGGCTTCACCTATGGCCCGTTCATGCAGCATGACAGACGCTATACCCTGGAAACCACGGCTGAGTTCGACGGAGAGGAGTTGCGGGATCTTCACCTCACCCATTCGATCACTCAGCACAATCTGCACTTCTTCAGCCTTCCGCTTTCATTCAATATATTCATGGATGTGGATGTTCCGCTGGATGAGAAGATTGTCCGTTCAGCCAATATCAGCTCGACGCTGAGCCTCGGGGTATCTCTCCCGTTCGGATTCCGTTTCTCAGCTTCGACAAAGCCGCTTGCAGAGTACCGAAATACGATTGATTTCGATGCAGGTGAAATGATACCGATTTCCCTGGTCAGCTCCGTCTCGATCGTCCGAAATGAGGTCGACTGGGTTGGAAACTTCCGCAAAGGCGGTTCGCTCTCGTTTTCCTATGTCCGTCAGGATTATCTTCAAGCAAATACCGAAACAGACAATTGGTATATTCAAGGTACGGCGACTTGGTTCCCCTTCATTGTCTTCCATATGAATCCTTCGATTCAGATTACGGGTTTCTACACCGGTGGGGGAGTAAAACGAGCATTCTTGCCGTCAGAGACGCAGAAGCTCGGAGATTATTTCCGTGGTTTCTTATCTTCCTCGACCGCCCTCGCTTCCGTGGATGATACGGCTCTTGAGTGGGCGTTGGTTTCCAATATCAATCTCTCCACTGATTTTATCGACTTCGGCTTTGCAAAATCGTACGCAAGCCCCTTCTTGGATATCGGCTTTTTTGAGGACAGTGAAGCGGAAAGCGGGTATCGCGTGGTAAGCACGATCGGTCTTGAAGGATGGGTTATGCTCAACCGCTATCCCGCTTATCCGGCTCGAGCGTCTTTAGGCTTCAACCTCGGGGATCTGAAGCGGGCGTTTGATAAAGCGATTTCTTGGAAAGCGGTAGAGTGGGAGCTCTTTATCGGCTTTGATTTGCATTTCTGAGCAAGAGATCGACGAATGCTTCGGCGCTGAAGATCAGAGGGAGCTTGTCAAAATGGGAGTCCATCTCCGCTCGAACCTCTTCTGATTGAGCGTACGTTTTAATCAGCTCAACTTGCTTCTTTGGAGAGCTCTCGACCCAACCGACACCGTTGCGTTTGAAGAACCGGGTGGTATCGCGCGCCGCATAAAGGACCTGAGAGAGAAGAAACGGTCTTCTGAGGGCGATCGATTCCATCAAAGCGTTCGCTCCCGCTTTTCCCGCTTGGATGTCGCTGGCGAGCATATACATCCCGATGTTGGTGACGAAGCCCGGGACATGCACCCGAAGGTTGGAATCCTTGGTGATTGCAAGAAAGTGCTCCTTCGTGTGTTCGTCCGTTTTGCCAACGACGACAATCTGGTAATCGACTTCCTCTTTTACGAGACGTTTGATCAATCTGTCCGATCCGATTCCTTCTCCGCCGAGGTTGTAAAGAATGGTGAACCGATCTTCCAAGTCCAGAAGCGATCGAGCTTCTCGTTTTGATACTCGTTCCATCTTCTCGATTGATTGCTGGAGCGGGAAAGGCGAACGGATGATCTGGTCCTGGGAGTACCCTTGTCTCTCCAGATTTTCTTCACCGACGAAGGAAGGAATGAACATTTTGTCCACATTGGGGTGGAAACCGGCAACAGGGTTGTTGAACGCATCCGCCGCGTAGACGTACACTTTCACATCAAGCTTGTAATAGGCAGCCAATTCCCCGATGATCACCCCGCCAAGGAAGTTTGTCGACAAAATCACATTGGGCTTGCGCCCATTGTACCACGCAAGAAATCCGGTTCTGATCGATTTTGTCTTGGCGAGAAACCGAAGAATGACATTGGAGATTCGATTGTCCGATACGCCATGAATGATCCGTTCCAAGACGGGATGCTTCAGAAAGAAGCGCCACTCAGCTTTGCAGAACCAGTGCCAGAATCTGGCGTCAAGAGCGATGAAAAGATCTTCAACCGGGGCATCATAGCCTCGAGCGATAAGCACGTCACTCATCGCCTTGGCCGGAACATAGTGTCCTTTACCTGCATCAACATACAAGAGCGAGATGGTCATGGAGTTCTCCTACGAAGTCCCTTTTCCTTAAGGATGCCGACCGCCCGGATTACCGAGGGCATAATGAAGAGGGTGGCAAGCATACAGTTCAACAGTGCCGTCGACATAAGGATACCAAAAATTCGGACCGGAGCATAGGATGCAAAGAGGAACATCAGCATTCCGGCAACGATCGAAAGGGTTGTGAGAATAATCGGCCTTCCGGTTTCACCGATCGTATCTTTCAAGAGGAGGGCGGTATCCTGTTTCCGTGTTTTGTCGATTTTATTTCGATAGCGCAAAAGGAAATGAATCGCATAATCAACTCCGACCCCGACGGAAACCGCACCGAAACTGACGGTGATCAAATCAAAGGGGATGTTGAGGGCGAACATGATGATGTAGTTCGCCATCACTCCGGTGATGACGGGGATAAGGGCATAGAGAGCGAGGGAAATGGATCCGAAGGCGATGAGGACGACAAGGAAGACGAAGATGAAGCTGAAATAGACAGACATTTGTTGATCATGGAGAAGCGTGTTGGAGAAATGAAGCGCCACGTGAGGTTCGCCACCCAAGGTTACGATCGTCCCGCCGGGGAGAAGGTGCAGGTTGGCAAGGACCGTATCTTCGATCCGCTTGGCGCTGCCGATTGTTGTGAAGTCTCCCTCGACGGCGTCATAGTTTTGCAGAATAATCATGAGTGTGTTCCCGTCACCGCTGATCACCGATTCAAGATCCTGTTTGCCTTGCTTGCTCAACAGCATCACCATTCTTGCAAGGAGGTTCAGCAATCCCTTCGAAGGGGGGATTGCATGTTCATCGGAGTACACTTCATTGGCAAACGCCACATAGGAAGCAAAGGAAAGACTTTGACGAATATCATCGTTTTCTTCCTTGATCTTCTCTTCAAACGTATGAACTTGCGTAAGGTTCTCGGGTTCCAGGAAGAAGCGGTTTGCCCCGCTCGGCGCATCGATCGTGATGAGGTAGGGAGTATTTCCACTCATCGTGCGGGCAAAGTGACGGGAGCTGATCGTGAAGGGATCCCGTTTGGGCAGATAGGACATGTAGTTGGTATTCACTGAAATCTTATCACGGGTAAAACCGAATCCTGCGATGACCGCAAGCCACAACACCACAAAAAACACCCAGTAGCGGCCCACCAAAACGTTTATGCCGTTTACGATAGAGGCGAGATACCCTCTTCGATACGTTTTTATGTGTTGGACATTAGGCTTGCGGACCAAACTCAGAACCGCCGGGAGGTAGGTCGCCGCGAGGATTGCGCAGTAGATGATTCCGATCGCGACCGAGATTCCAAACTCTTTCAATGCTTCCGTTTTAGAGGTGAGCAAGCTCAAGAAACCTGCTACGGTGGTCAGACAGGCAAAGAAGATCGTTCGAAGAATCTTCCGCGTCGAAGCTATCACCCCGCGACCTATCTCATGTCCGGCAAAATATTCGCTGATTACGTGAATCGCATAGGAGGAACCGAGGTTGAGAACCATCGCCGGAGTGATGATGTTGACGATCGTCAGATTGTAACCGAGAAGCCTCATCGTTCCGAACGTCCAGATGATTCCCATCGTCGACATGGAAAAGGGCAGGAGAACACTGCGTTTGGCACGGAATGAAAGGTAGTACACGACAAGAATCGCCAATAAGCACAAGGTGAGGATGAGGGTCAGATCTCGGGAGAGATAGCGCATCAGAACGTTGGATAAGACCGCCGCTCCGTTGATCGATACTCCTATTCCTTGCTTGACGAGCGGTTGCAGGATTTCTTGGAGCTCCGCTTCCATCTCCGGGGTGAGGTCGACCGATTCAAAGTTTACGAACAGGCTGTGCAGATCTTCGCTTACGAGGTAGTTTTTTACCATCGGATCGGCTTCCACCCGCTCCTTGAGCAATACCGCTTCTTCATCGGTCCATGACGAGGATGCGAAGGGAACGCTCATCAGGCGGGTTCCCCGCTTCTCAAGGGTGATGAAATCAAAGAGACTGAATCGGGAGGCGAGATAGGGGGATTCGGAAAGGGCATCCAGCACTTCATTGATCGCAGTCAACGTTTCAGCGGTGTAGAGGCTGGGGCTTTCAATCAGAAGTATATACGAAGAAGGAAATTCCTTCGGCTCATCGAGCTCCTCCGTTTCATCGACCGGCGGTTTTTCCGCAGGCGTCGGAGTGGGGGCTCCCCCCTGATAGACGGAGTTGACCTCATCTTTGGAGAGCAGGGTGGTGTAATCCGCATCAAGGGTGAGGAACAGGGCATGATACAGAAAAAATCCCGTGAGAGATCCGACAAGAACGATCGTGATGATTGCATATTTACTGATGATTTCGAGGAAAGATACTCTCATGACCTATACCTAACGCCAGTTCTTGTTTTTCCGGTAGGAGCGTTGATAGCGATTACGTTCTCCTTTCCGCCGAGCAGAGAGGTTTTTCCCGTTTGGGTTGTCGGGTTTCGCCCGAGAGATGATTGCCGGTCCGCTCGCTCTGGCAAATATCGTAAGGATTTGTTCTGCAATTTGATTCGGGGCACTGATAAAGGAATGGTCATCCTGAATCGTGACCTCCTGAATATCGCGATTTTCAGCTCCTACTTTCGATACAAGATAATCGACCAGATTGCGTTTGTCCAGCCCATCCCGGCGCCCTCGGGCGATAAAGAGACGCGTGTATCCGCCTCGAGGGGGTTTCCTGCTTTCCCCTCCCGGCTCTTCAATCGTCCGATAGCGCGTTGGATCCAAAACGCCTCCATAGAGATTTGCCAACACGGACGCAAGTGCTGCCTCAGGCAACCGGTTGCCCGTAACTTCAAGGGCAAGGTTGAGGAAGTACTCATTCGGTTCCTCGAGATTTTTCAGCCGTTCAACGATCTGTTTCCGTTTCGCCGCAATGATCGCATCGATTGGCGGAACCGTGGTTCGCTGGATATCGCTTTGGGTAACTCGTCGAATGAATTGGAGGCGCTTGAACTCACGCTGGGCGACGAACGTGATCGCAACGCCCTGCTTTCCCGCCCTTCCGGTGCGGCCGATGCGGTGGACATACGCCTCGGGATCTTCGGGAAGGTTGTAGTTGATGACGTGGGTGAGATCGCTGATATCGATTTCCCGAGCGGCGACATCCGTCGCCACGATGATTGCAAGCTGGCGGGCCCGCATCCGATTCAAAATCGACTCACGCTGCTTTTGAGAAAGATCGCCGTGAAGCGCTTCGGCATTATAGCCGCGGGCGACAAGTTTTTGACCGACTTCATCACATTGAAGCTTCGTTCGGCAAAAGACGATTCCGTAGAAAAGCTCTTCGATGTCGATGAAGCGGGTAAGGGCTTCAAGTTTATCGCTTTCACGAATTTCGACGAAGAGCTGTCGGGTCAAGTCTGTGGTCAACGTTTCGTCGGCGATG
Source organism: Spirochaetales bacterium (assembly GCA_012519115.1). GTDB lineage: Bacteria > Spirochaetota > Spirochaetia > Sphaerochaetales > Sphaerochaetaceae > Sphaerochaeta. Next base: position 660 of record JAAYQW010000045.1, on the reverse strand, counting down.
CGGACCACTTGAGGCTTGTCCATATAGCGTTCGGCGAGGCGACGAATCGGGTCAGGCATCGTGGCGCTGAAGCAGAGAGTCCGCTTCTCCTTCGGAGCCTGGGCCATGATCGCTTCAATCTCTTCAAGAAAACCCATATCCAGCATCTCATCCGCTTCATCGAGGACAAGGAACTTGAGTCGGTCCAGCACGAGCGAGCCTCTTCGAAGGTGATCGAGGATGCGGCCGGGAGTTCCCACCACGACATGAACGCCTTTTTTCAATTGGCGTAATTGATTGACGATCGCCGCTCCTCCGTAGACCGCCGCGATTTCAAGGTTCCGCTCTCCCTTGAGCGAAAGAATCTCTTCAGCGTTTTGAAGAGCGAGTTCACGGGTCGGGGCGAGAATGAGGGCTTGAACCGCATTCATCCGTTCTTCGACAAGTTCAAGGATCGGCAGACCGAATGCCGCCGTTTTTCCGGTTCCCGTCTGCGCTTGGCCGATAACATCCACTTGGTCTTTCAAGAGAAGAGGGATACATGTTGCTTGAATGCCGGTCGGTTGGGTAAACCCTTTGCGTTCAATCGCCTTGATTGTTTGAGCGGACAGGCCGAGGTCCGCGAAGGTTGGTGTATTGATCATGAAGCTCCAGTGTGTATAGACGACGGGATGAGTGTAT
>JAAYQW010000044.1 GCA_012519115.1 Spirochaetales bacterium | reverse complement strand
TAGGAAGCGATGTCTGGCTGTTTATGTGGGTGGACCTTCAGAATGGACGAAGAATCGGACTCCATTTTCTATCGATCAACGAAAAACTGAGTGGTGCCGCAGAGTTGCTTCCATGGAAAGGATCTGATTCAACAATCGTAGAATCAATTTGTAATACCATATTACAAAAAAATTGACTTTCCATTCCCGGGATGATAGCGTGTAGATACAATCATGGAGGTAGCGATGAAAAAACTTGGATTTGGAATCATTGGATTAGGTGCAATCGCCGATTTTCACGCTCGGGCGATAAAAGAGTTGAAGGATTGTGAGCTTGTAAATTGTTACCACTATCGAGAAGAACGGGCGAAAGAGTTCGCCAAGAAGCATGGATGCAAAGCGTATACCGACTTGGATGCATTTCTCGCGGATGACCGTCTCGATATCGTTGCGATCGCCAGCCCGTCGGGAGCCCACCTTGAAGGAGCCTTGGCTGCGGCGAAGGCGAAGAAGCACGTAATCATCGAGAAGCCGCTGGAGGTCACTAAGGACCGCTGTACTCAGATCATCGACGCATGTAAGGAACATGGTGTAAAACTCGCCGGTATTTTCCAATCCCGGTTTTTTGATTCTTCCCGCATTCTCAAGGAGGCGGTCGAGAAAGGCCGTTTCGGAAAGATCGTGATGGCGGACGCCCAAGTAAAATGGTACCGAAGCCAAGCGTACTACGACAGTGCGGCGTGGCGGGGAACATGGGCATTGGACGGCGGTGGTGCGTTGATGAACCAATCGATCCACGCGATCGACCTGCTCCTGTGGTTGGTCGGTGATGTCTCAGAGGTATTCGCCTTCGCCGATACCCTTTCCCACGAGCGGATCGAAGTTGAAGATACCGCGGTGGCGGCATTGCGTTTCAACAATGGCGCAATGGGAGTCATCGAAGGAACGACCAGCGCCTATCCCGGGTTCCTGAAACGTTTGGAGATTCTTGGGACGAAGGGTAGTGCGATCTTGGAGGAGGAGTCGATTATCGCTTGGCAGTTTGAAGATGAAGAGCCCGGTGATGAAGAGATTCGCAAAGCGTTCCTCGATTCAACGAAAACCGGTGGCGGAGCTGCCGATCCGCTGGCGATCGGGCACCATGGCCATACAAGGAATTTTGCTTCCTTCGTGAAATCGATCAGAGAGAACTCTCCCATTGATGTATCCGGTCTTGAAGCTCGCCGATCGGTTGAACTGATCGAAGCGATTTATCGCAGCGCCAAGAGCGGAAAGAAAATCAAGCTTCCGCTTTAAGAGATCGTGGGGCAGCCTTCGCCGAGGAGCAACTCCATTTTTTGCTCAAGGAGGAAGGCTGCGGCTCCCAGAACGGAGCCATAATCACCTTGGCTTCCTTTGCTGATCGTCAGCGCTTTGACTTGCCAGTCAAGCAAGTGGTCGTACGCCGCCTTCCGAATCTCATCAACGAGGAAGGTGCTGGCCTCCCCGATAGGACCTCCGATGACAACCTCATCGGGGGCGATCACGTTTGCGATCGTCAAAATCGCGATTCCCAACGCCGAGGCGATGTGTGAAAGACACGATTGCGCATGAACATCACCCTGCTCGGCAAGATCGATGAGGAGCTTTGCGGTGATCGGTTGGTCGGCATAGGAGGCAAGGAACGTCGGATCCTCTTCCATCTTCGCGTGTGCGTATGAGAGCAGCGCTTTTTCCGATGCCATCGCTTGAAGACAGCCGTATTGACCACACCCGCACAACGGACCATGGGGATCGATCACCATATGTCCGAAACGATACTTTGTGGAGTTCAGGAGCGTCCCTTCGAAATAGACGGAGCCGGCAATGCCGGTTCCCACTCCGATATACATGATGTTTTTCGTCAGATCATGTCCACCGAAGGTCAGCTCGGCGACCCCGTTCGCCCGATAGCGATTGATGATGAACGCCTTTTTCCCTGTTGCTTCTTCAACCAATCGTTTAAGAGGGAGCTCCTTGATCCAACCCATATCGTCGGCACGGAAGACGGTTCCGGTTTTTGGATCGATCAAGCCGGGTGGTCCGATTCCATAGCCCGGAAGCAGCGGTTTGTCCACCTTCGATTCGACATGCCGCAACCCTCGAATGAGCACTTCCACCGTTTCATCCTGATCGGTCGTTTCCACGTGTTCTTTGTGGGTGAGAATAGGTTGTCCGTTCAGGTTCACCACACAAAAGGTCCATAATCTCAAGCTGTATGCCGCCCCGATCGCATGCCAATAGCTCCCGTCAAGGGCTAACGGAGTTCCGGGACGCCCTCGTCCGCTCTTCTCGATTTCAAGCTCGGTAACAAGATTTGCAGCGATAAGCTTTTTGACGACCATCGAAACAGCGGTTCTGCTCAAGCCCAGATACTTGGCGATCTGAGCACGGGAGGGCTGATTCAAATCGGTTTCAATTGCTTTAAGAACATTCGCGCAATTGATGAATTCGATGTCGTCATTCTGCATATTAATGAATGATAGGGCACTGAAAGCGAGTTTGCAAGTAGTAAAAAATTAATTTGTAATAGAAGTTGACAAAATGGATGGATATGTTAAAGTGACCTGTAGACGGGTGGCTGAAAAAGCCACGTGATTCAACTTTTTAGGAGGAAAGAGATGAAGAAAATTCTAACGTTCTTGATGATTCTCGTTCTTGTTACGGGTACTCTGTTTGCCCAGGCACAAGAGGAATCAGTTGACGACTTCCCAAGCAAGCCTGTTACGGCGGTCATTGGGTGGTCAGCCGGTGGTGGTGCGGATATCGTATTCAGGGCACTTGCCGAAGTGTTCCCGAAGTATGCGAACGGCCAGCCGCTAGTCATCAAAAACGAAGGTGCCGCAGCGGGAGTGCCTGCAATCACCGCGTTCAAGAGTGCGACTCCGGATGGGTATACGATCATGCACTGGAACGTTGCTCACCTGATTAAAACCCATATGACCAAAGTTCCCTTTACAGCGACGGAATTTGAAGAGGCGTGTCAGGTCGTTGCATCCTATAACTATCTGGTAGTAAATGCGGATGCCAAATGGAAGACCCTCGATGAGTTCCTAGCCGATGCCCGCCGCAACCCCGAGGGAATCTCGCTGGGTAATGCAGGAACCGGTGGAGGAAACCACATGGCGGCACTGCTCTTTGAAGGAGCGACCGGAACCAAGTATGTCCACGTCCCCTTCTCAGGCGGTGGACCTGCGATTACCGGTTTGATGAGCCATCAGTGTGATGCCGTCATGGCCATCGCTCCCGAAGGAATATCAAACGTACAAGCGGGTCAGCTGAGAATTCTTGCAGTCTTCAGCGATAAGCAGATCGATTCGATTCCTGCAAAGACGGGTCGCGAGCAGAACGTCGACCTTGTACTGGAGCAGTGGAGAGGAGTCATCGCTCCTACCGGAACTCCGCCGGCGATCCTGAAGAAGCTTGAGAATATCTTCAAGCAGTGTGTCGCAGATCCACTCTACATCAAGAAGATGGAAGAATTGGGTGCGACTCCTGTGTTCAAATCCGGAGCAGAGTATTCAAAGATCGTCGAAGCGGACGACGCGCGCTATGAGAAGATCGTTCGAGAGGGCGGTTTCGGCGATAGATATTGATTGTTTGGGTTGAAGGTGTTGCTCCGGCTTGTTTCGGAGCAACATCTTTGTAATATTATCTTTGTAACGTCTTCACTGTGAGGAAGGGAGGGGAAGATGAAAGATTTAAAGCGAGTCGACCTCTGGGTAGGTATCGGGCTGATAGCCTTGAGCATCGCAGTATGGTTGATGACGGCCAGCTTGCCGGTTCCCGAGCGGGGGATCGGGCCGGGT
>JAAYQW010000043.1 GCA_012519115.1 Spirochaetales bacterium | reverse complement strand
GTTTAGGCGAAGCGAAAGTTCCCAACCCGATCATCATGGGGGATAAAAGCGGGGATGTCCAAGTGGATTATGTTCGCGACAGCGACCACATCCTCTTTGGAATCGAAGCGATGATGAATGAGGTCGGCCGCCAAGTCCCTCGCTTTGAGGAAACCGTGGAGCTTGCCGGGCCAAGGGAGAAGATCTACTTCAACCCCAAACATGTCCATGCCGCGGTCGCGACCTGCGGCGGGATCTGCCCGGGATTGAACAACGTCATCCGAGCGGTCGTTCGCTGCCTCTGGTATCGGTATGGAGTGCGACGAATCAGCGGAATCCAATACGGGTATCAAGGCCTGCTCGCCACCAGCCGTTGGCCGGTCATTCCACTCGATCCCGATGTAGTCGATGATATTCAGGAGAAGGGCGGGACGATTCTGGGCTCTGCTCGCGGCGGCGGAAAGAAGGTTGAAGAGATCGTCGATTCGCTTGAACGGCTCAACGTGAACATCCTCGTTACGATCGGTGGAGATGGAACCCTTCGTGGAGCGCGGGATATCGCCGAAGAGGTGGAAAAGCGCGGCCTGAAGATTTCAGTCATCGGCATTCCCAAGACGATCGACAACGACTTGTCATTGATTCAATCCTCCTTCGGAGTGGATACCGCCGTTCAAATGGCGGTTCCCGTCGTCCGAGGAGCCCACGTCGAGGCGAAAAACTCGATTCACGGAATCGGTCTGGTAAAAGTGATGGGACGTGAGAGCGGCTTCATCGCGGCCAACACCTCGCTCGCTCAAAGTGACGTGAACTTCTGCCTGATTCCGGAGAATCCGTTTGACTTGCAAGGTCCGAACGGTTTTTTGACTCACTTGAAGAAGCGGGTTCTTGACCGCGACCACGCGGTCGTCCTCGTCAGTGAAGGTGCCGGTCAGGATTTGCTTCCTGCAACCGGCGAAGTGGATGCTTCAGGCAATCCGAAATTCCACGATATCGGAATCTACCTCAAAGATGAGATCATCAAATACTTCAAGAAGGAAGGAATCGAAGTAAACCTGAAGTATATCGATCCCTCCTACATCATCCGTTCCGCTCCGGCGGACTCCTATGATTCAATCTATTGTGCTCGGCTCGGAGCCCATGCGGTCCATGCGGCGATGGCGGGAAAAACCTCGGTCCTGATCGGGATGCTGCACAACCGGTTCGTCCATCTGCCGATCGATGTGGCGGTGAAGGAGCGAAACTATGTCGATCTTCGGGGAACGCTCTGGCGCGATGTGCTTGAAAATACCCGTCAGCCGATTTCGATGAAAAATTAGGATGCAAGGATTTTTGCACAAGTGCAATATTTTTGTGAAACTCGGAGTCCTATAGGTGTAAAGTCCTATAGGATAAGAAAACATTTTTAAATAAATATGATAAAATGTCGAAAATGTACTTGATTCTTTTTTAGAGAGTCGGTACTGTACTTCCAAGAAAGAGAACGACGGCTTGAGAACTCACCGGTTCAAGAGCGCATATATCGGATTTTTTCTAACCTCCTTTTGTTCCCCCAAGGTTTAACCTCCTTTTCCTTGGGGGTTTTTTATACCTCGAGTTGACCCGCATTGATGAAAGTTCGTACTATTCGTCCATGATCAGCAAAATCGATACGATTCTCTTTGACTTGGATGGAACCTTGCTTCCCTTGGACCAGGACCGTTTTGCCCAAGGGTACTTTGAGCTGTTTGCCAAACAGAGCGCTCTTCTCGGGTACGATGTGAAAGTGATGGGAAAAGGTCTTCAGGCAGGTCTGTGCGCGATGATGAACAACGACGGGTCGATGACCAATAAGGAGCGTTTCGATTCGGTCTTCACTTCCGTTACCAAGTACGATGCTCAAGAGATGAATGAGCGCTTTCTTCCCTTCTATGAGGGAATGTTTGAATCATTGATCGAATACGCTGCTCCCACGCCGCTTTCTCGAACGATCGTTGATACCCTTGCTTCCGGAGGCTGTCGCCTTGTATTGGCGACGAACCCCGTCTTTCCGAGAGCGGGAACGCTGACGAGGATGCGGTGGGCAGACCTCTTCGAAGATGACTTTGCCTGTGTTACCACGTATGAAGATTTCTCGTATTCCAAGCCGCATTTGGGATATTATCGAGAGATCGTCGATCGATTGAATCTTGACCCTGCGCGTTGTCTGATGGTGGGCAATGATGTCGTCGAAGATATGGTCGTTCTCGAGATGGGGATGCACACCTATCTCATCACCGATTGCCTGATCAATCCACAGAACACCCCGCTTTCCCTGTTCCGCCATGGGAGCTTGGAAGCATTTGCCACGGAGATCCTTCATGAATACTAAACCTTCAATCCTCACCAAGCCGGTCGTCGTCGCGCTTCTCGCCATTTTCAGTACCTTTTTGTGGGGCAGCGCCTATCCCGCGATCAAGATCGGGTATGAACTCTTTCATGTCGGCAGTGATGATACCGCAGCGAAGATGGCGTATGCCGGACTGCGTTTCACGTTGGGTGGTCTGCTCGTTTTGGTGATTCGCCCGTTGATGGGCGGCAGCCTGGAAGGAATCCGAACCCTCAAGAAGCGCCATTGGAAGCAGATCCTGATCCTTGCTCTGGTTCAGACCACGATTCACTATACCGTCTTCTATATCGGTCTCTCTTACACGACCGGCTCCAAGGGGGCGATCATCAACGCTTCGGCCGTGTTCTTCAGCGCTCTGCTGGCTCACTTTTTCTATGCCGACGATAAGATCAATCTACGCAAAGGAATCGGACTCGTTCTGGGGTTCAGCGCGGTGATCTTCGTGAACCTGGACGGAGATTTCAACTTCTCCTTCCTGATTCAGGGAGAAGGGTTCATCCTTCTGGCCGCTCTCTTGCACTCCTCAAGCGGATTGTACGCGAAACATATCGTCAAGGAGGTGGATCCGGTCCTCCTCACCGCTCTGCAGCTGGGCATCGGAGGTCTTGTTCTGCTCGTAATCGGCTTCCTCATGGGAGCGAGTTTTCCGACAAGCGATTTCAACGGGTATATGTTGATGCTCTATCTTGCCGCGCTCAGTGCTGCCGCATTCTCCATCTGGACCAGCTTGTTGAAGTACAACAAGATCAGCTCGATCACTATTTACAGCTCGTTGATTCCCGTCTTCGGAGCGATTCTCTCGGCGATCTTCTTGAAGGAGTCGATCGCCGGAGTTCAGCTGATCGGAGCGATGATCGCCGTTGCGCTGGGAGTCGTCCTGGTTACTTACTCCAGCTCGAAAACTCCTGTATAGAGGCGCCAGTATTGACCTTGCCGGGCGATCAGTTCATCGTGCGTTCCCGCTTCGATGATTGAGCCGTCCTCCAGAACGATGATCAGATCGGAGTTATGGATCGTCGAGAGCCGGTGGGCGATGACCAGGACGGTTCGTCCCTGCATCAATGCGTCCATTCCCTTCTGAACGATCTCCTCGGTATGAGTATCGATCGAGGAGGTCGCTTCGTCCAACACCAGGACCGGCGGATCGGCGACGATCGCCCGAGCGATCGAGATCAGCTGCCGTTGTCCCTGGGAGAGGGAGGAGCCGTCCCCACGCAGTTCGGTCTGATATCCCTGAGGCAGGTGGGAGATGAAGTAATCGGCGTTGGCGAGCTTCGCGGCCTCGATGACTTCTTCATCGGTGGCATCCAGGCGGCCATAGCGGATGTTCTCCATCACCGTTCCGCTGAAGAGGTTCACCTCCTGCAGGACGACTCCGAGGGAACGCCTGAGATCCGCCTTCCTGATCCTTCGAATCGGGATCCCGTCATAGTGGATCGTCCCGCCATCGATATCGTAGAAGCGGTTGATCAGGTTGGTGATCGTGGTCTTTCCCGCTCCGGTCGCCCCTACAAGGGCGACCTTCTTTCCCGCATCCGCCGTCAGGGTGACATCGTGCAGGACCTGTTTGCCTTCGACGTAACTGAAATCGACATGCTCGAGTTCGACCACACCGCGAAGACGGGTGATCTTCTCTCCGTCCTTCCACCCCCAGCATCCGGTTTGTTCTTCCACCTGAACGATGTCGGGGTTGTCTTTGCATATGTTCACCAACCGGATCGATCCTTCATCGATCTCGCTTTCCTGATCAAGAAGCTCGAAGATCCGCTTCGTTCCGGCAAGGGCCATCGCGACGCTGTTGAGCTGGTTGGCCATCTGGGTGATGGGGCGGTTGATGTTCCGACTGAGCTGGAGGAAGACGGCGATCGTTCCGAGGGTGATCGCACCCTTTCCGTGGATCGCCAGCAAGCCACCGACGATGGCGACAAGGACGTATTGGATATAGCCGATATTGCCCATCATCGGCATGAGGATGTTTGCAAATCTGTGGGCGTTGAAGGCGGAGCCGTACAGCTCTTCGTTCAACACGTCAAACTGCGCCTTCACCTTTTCCTCATGAGTGAAGACTTTGATCACCTTCTGGCCATGGATCATCTCTTCGATGAACCCGTTGGTCCTGCCCAGGGCCTGCTGCTGCTTGACGAAGTAGGAACCGCTTTTACCCGTCACCATGGTCGAGAGCCGAAGGGCGATCGAGAGGGTGGCGAGGATGACGAGGGTCAGCTGCCAGGATGTGAAGATCATCGCCAGGAAGATCGCGCTGACGGTCGCCGCGCTGTTTACGAAGTTCGGCAATGATTGAGTTACCATCTGCCTGAGGGTATCGACGTCATTGGTGTAGAGGCTCATCACATCACCGTGGGATCGCTGGTCGAAATAGGAGAGCGGCAGGCTCTGCATGTGGGTAAACATCCTTGACCGGATCGACTTGAGCGAGCCTTGGGCGATTTCGATCATCAACAGGTTGTAGAGCAGCGTTGAAACGATTCCGACCAAGTAGATGGAGGCCATCACCCCGATCGCTCGAATCAACGGAGCGAAGGAGGCGCCGCTGCCTTGGGCGACCATCGGAGTGATATGGTCATCGATGAGGACTTTCAGGAAGAGCGAGCCGGCGACTCCGGCGACGGAGCTGAGGAGAATTGCGATCGTTACGATGACGAAGCGCCCTTTGTACGGGATGAAGACATAGTTCAGGAGGCGCCTGAACGTTCCGAGATCCAGTTTTGCGGAGCCCCGGCCTCGGGCGCCGCCGCCGTGCATTCGAGGACCTCTCATGCTCGTTCCTTCTTTCGCATCTGGCTATCATACATCTTCTGATAGCGGGTACACGATCGCAAGAGCGTTTCATGGTTCCCCACCGCGTGAATCTTTCCATCTTCCAGCATGATAATCTGATCGGCATCGATTACCGAACCGACCCGTTGGGCGATGATGATCTTCGTCGTTTCCTTCAGTTCATTCTTCAAGGCGGCGCGAATCGAAGCTTCGGTCTTCGTATCGACCGCGCTGGTCGAGTCGTCGAGAATAAGGATCTTCGGACGTTTGAGGAGCGCGCGGGCGATCGTAAGCCGTTGGCGCTGGCCGCCGGAGAAGTTCGTTCCCTCCTGTTCGACGACGCTGTCATACTTCTCCTCCAGCGCTTCGATGAACGGATGGGCCTGGGCGATTTTCGCCGCCCGGATCAGTTCCTCCAAAGAAGCATCCTCATTGCCCCACCTGAGGTTTTCGGCGACCGTTCCGCTGAAGAGGGTGTTTTTTTGCAGAACCACTCCGACATTGTCCCGAAGGCTCTTGATCGAATAGTCGCGGACATCCACGCCTCCGATTTTCACGCTTCCGGAGTACACGTCATACAAGCGGGCGAGCAGCTGAACGAGCGAACTCTTTCCGCTTCCCGTCGGCCCTAATATTCCTACGGTGGAACCGGAGGGAATATCCAGGGTGATTCCTTCGAGGTTCAGTTTGTCCGCCTGGTTCGTATAGCTGAACGAGACATCATCAAAGATGATCGAGCCGTCCTTGACGGTTGTTACGGCATCGGGTTTTTCAGTGATATCGCTCTCTTCCTTGAGGACCTCCTCGATTCGCTGAACCGCTGCACGGCTGATCGTGAGCATCACCACGACCATGCTGAGCAGCATCAGGCTCATCAGAATCTGAGAGGTGTAGGTGATGAAGCTCATAAGCTGGCCGGTGGTCATTGACGATGTGGTGATGAGTCTGGCTCCGATATAGCTGATCGCAAGAATCGAGGCGTACATCGTTCCCTGCATCAACGGGCTGTTGAAGGCGATGATTTTTTCCGCTTTGGAGAATTGGTTGTAGATTTCAGCATTTACGGTATTGAACTTTTCAATCTCGTGCTCTTCCCGGACGAATGACTTCACCACCCGGATGGAGCGGATGTTCTCCTGGACCACCGTATTCAGGCGGTCATAGGTCTTGAACACCTTCGTGAAGATCGGAAAAGCGGTGCGGATCAAAAGAAACAGGCCCAGAGCAAGCGTCGGGATCGCGACCAGGAACACGAGGCTCAGGGAAGAGTTGATCGTATACGCCATGAAGAAGCTGAAGATGAGCATCGCCGGACTGCGGACCGCGATCCGGGTAAGCATCTGGTAGGCCATCTGGACGTTGGTGACATCGGTGGTGAGGCGGGTGACCAGACTTGAGGAGGGCAGACGATCCAGGTTCGCAAAGGAGAACTCCTGGATCTTATGATAGAGCGATCTCCGCACATTGCGGGCGAACCCCGTTGAAGCCCGGGCGGCGAAGTGCCCGCTGAGGACTCCGAAGGCAAGGGCGATGAAGCTGCACAGAAGCAGGATCGCACCCCAATAGATGATCTCGTTCATCGAAGCGCCGCTGATTCCCCGATCAAGCAGATTCGCCATCATATAGGGAATCGTGACGTCCATGACGACCTCAAGAAGGACGAAGAGAATGGTCAAAAATGTCGGAAGGCGGTTTCCCGCCGCTTGCTTTTTTAATGCCGGTATCATGATGACTCCTCTGATAGTACTGAACTTGGATAACGTAGACAACCAAAGGATCGGGAAATGATGCAAAATCTCCAAAAAAAGCCCCCGAAGGGGCTCCGGATCAGAAAAGATTTCTGTAGGCTTGGAGAATCTCGTCTCCTTCCGCTCCTTGAAGGACTTTCGTGGCGAGAACCTTTCCGAGCTGGACTCCTTCCTGATCGAAGGAGTTGAGGTTCCAGATGAAGCCCTGGAACATCACCTTGTTCTCGTAGTGGGCCAAGAGCGTTCCCAGCACTTCCGGAGTGAGACGTTTTGCATGGAGCAGGCTCGACGGCCGATTCCCTTCAAAGCGCTTGTTGGGGTTTTTATCATCTTTTCCGAGGGCGAAGGCGACGATCTGGGCGACGAGGTTGGCTACAAGCTTATCCTGGCTCGTCGAGTTTTCAACATCAATGTCATCCTTTCGCTGGCTTTCGCTGAATCCGATGAACTGCAGCGGCACGATGTCGGTTCCCTGGTGAAGGAGCTGATAGAAAGAGTGCTGGCCGTTGGTTCCCGGCTCGCCGAAGATGATCGGTCCGGTCGGATAGGAGACGGGCATTCCGTCCCGGTTCACCTGTTTGCCGTTGGACTCCATATCCAGCTGCTGCAGGTGGGCGGGAAAGCGGCTGAGCCCTTGGCTATAGGGGAGAATCGCCGTCGTCGGATAGTGGAGGACGTTTCTCAGGTACACTCCGATCAGGGCGTCCAGGAGCGCGGCGTTCTCCTTCACATGGGGATGCAGAGCGGCCTTGTCCGCTTCGTGCGCCCCTTTGAGCAGCCCTTCAAAGACCTCGAAGCCGAAGGCGATCGAGAGGATGACCCCGCCGACCGCGCTTGTGGAGGAGTATCTGCCTCCGACATAATCATCGATGAAGAAGGATTTGGAGACCTCGGAGCTCTTGGCCAAGGGGCTGCTTTTGCTGGTAACCGCCACGACATGCTTGGAGGGATCGATCGAGGGATTCCGTTTTTTCAGCCAAGCTTCGACAAACCGCTGATTGGTCAGCGTCTCCAGCGTGGTTCCGCTTTTGGAAACGAGGATGAAGAGCGTTTCTTCCGCATCGAGGGCGGAAAGAATGCCGCTCGGGTCATCCGGGTCGACGTTTGAGATGAAGGATGCGGGAATATGTTCTTTTCCCTCCGTCTCAGCCCAATCCTTCAAGGCGAGATAGAGCGCTCGCGGACCGAGGTCGCTGCCGCCGATTCCGATTTGCACGACGTGGGCAACGGGCTTCCCGGTGGAAAGAAGGAAGGTCTTGGAGCGAACCTCTTTGCTGAACGTTCGGACTTTGGAAAGCTCCTTCTTGTAGAACTCTCCTTTGTTTTCTCCATCTACCACGACGTTCTTTCCGATTTGCCCCCGGGTAAGGTGGTGGAGAACCAGGCGCTTTTCGCCGGTGTTCATCACCGCCCCGTCGAGAAGAATCTGGTACTTCTCGGTAAGCTGGAGCTCATCGCTCAGCGCTTGGAAGTGTTTGAGGATCTCTTCGGTTACCGGCATCGCGGCGTAGTTGTAGGTGACGCCTCGGGCGGATGGGACGGAGCATGTTTGAATCCGTTCTTTCGTGAGCAGATCCTTGCTGCCGATCTGTGGAGAACTTTCAAGCGCTTTGAACGCGCTTGCTTCGGTGAGGTTGATGTACTTCATTGATTATTCCTCTATATCGGGGATGCGGGTCTTGAAAGACTCCAACAAGTCTTCTTTCGTCATTCCTTCGCGCAGAATGACGAAAATCGTATCATCGCCGGCCAAGGTTCCGAGAATCTCGGGGATAGCCAAGATGTCCAATGCGATTCCGACGCTGTTGGCGTGACCGGGGCGGGTCTTCACCACGCCGAAGTTCCCGCTGAATTCGATGGAGATGATTCCTCGGCGGACATCCTGAATGTAACTTTTTTCCGACTCGCTGACCAAATCGTTTTCAGGCAAGCTGTAGTAGTAGCCCGACCAGCCGTCACTGATCTTTCCGACCTTCAGCATCTTCAAGTCGCGGGAGAGGGTTGCCTGCGTGACGGTGAATCCTTCCACTTTCAACATGGAAAGGAGAGTCTCTTGGTTATCAATACGGTTATTTCGAATGAGTTCCTTTACGACAGCTAAGCGGTTATGACGAGATTTCATCTTCTAGGCGCTCCTTTCGGTCAGAATATTTATACAGCGGGCACGAATAAAGATACAGCAATCCTGTTTGACAATCAAGGCGGTCACACGTCTTGACACGTTCTATATCATCGGCGCAAGCTAAAGTTGAACATTCTTGATTGGAGGGTTCCTATGCTTATCGTATATGTGTTGTTGGCGCTCGTCGTTCTTCTCTTGATTTGGGGAGTTTCCGTATATAACCGCTATGTTCGCCTCCGAAACCAGGCAGAGGAAGCGGAAAGCGCGATTGATGCGCATCTGAAGCAACGATATGACCTGGTTCCCAATCTGGTCGAAACGGTGAAAGGGTACGCCAAGCATGAAGAACAGACCCTTACCAAAGTCATCGAAGCCCGAAACAAGGCGATGAACGCGGGAACGTTGGAAGAGAAAGACCAGCTCAATGCATCGTTCTCCGCTACGCTCAAGACTCTTTTCGCCTTGAGTGAAGCGTATCCTGACTTGAAAGCGAACCAGGGGTTCCTGGACCTTCAAGCTCAGCTTGCGAAGATCGAAACCCAGCTGCTTTCCGCCCGAAAGTACTACAATGCGATCATCAAGCAGCTCAATACGATCTGCGAAGTGTTTCCTTCTTCCATCGTCGCTTCCATCGCTCGCTTCACCAAGAAGCCGTATCTGCAGATTGAAGACGAAGCGCGCGCCCGCGTTGACGTGAAATTCTGATGAAGCGAAGAGCTTTTCTTGTCGTTGTCATCCTTCTTGTCCTTCTGCCGCTCGCTTCCGGCGATTATACGTTCAAGCAGATCGATATGGGCGTGAAGGTGGGTTTGGACAACTCCTATGATGTCTCCGAACGGATCGTGGCGGATTTCTTCGTTCCCAAGCATGGAATCTATCGGGAGATTCCGATTCGGTACGGGAATCAGAGGATCGCATTGAAGAATCTTCAGGCAAGCGACCCGATCATCAAGGACGATGTATCCTCCGGTTGGGCTACCTTCCGTCTCGGTGATGCCGACGTCACCATAAAGGGCGTCAAAGAGTATGTGATCACATACACGTTGGAAATCGGAGACGATCGCAATCGCGACGCCGACTTCTTCTACTACAATATTCTCGGACCCGGATGGCAGGAAGAGATCGCTCTCCTCACCTTTACGGTGCAGTTTCCGAAGCCGATCGATCCTCAGAACGTTTCCTTGACCGGCGGCAGATATGGATCGACCCTTCAACAGGGGGAATACAATATCTCCTCCGACCGGATGACAGTTACCGGAAGAGCTCAGAATGTGAAGCCGGGGGAGGCGTTGACCCTCTACGTCGATCTGGAAGAGGGGTACTTCAGCGAGGTGAAGAAGTTTGTCGACCTGACGATTCCTCTCTACCTTGCGGCAATCGTTCTCTTCATCCTTTTTGTGTTTCATTCCTTTACGCTTTGGAAGCGCTACGGCCAGGATGAGCCCTTCATCCCGGTGGTCCGCTTTGAACCTCCAACCGACCTGTCACCGCTGGAAGTCGGTTATCTTTTTGACGGGATGGTGGACTCGAAAGATCTTTCCAGCATGCTTTTTTACTGGGCGGACTTGGGGTATATCCGGATCGAAGAGCTGAAGAAAAAAGAGTATCGCATCACCAAGCTCAAGAGCCTTGTCTCTCCCAAGGCGCATGAACAAAAGCTCTTCGATGCATTTTTCAGGCACGGGGACGGAACAAGCGTTGATTTGAAGCAGCTCTCCAAGTCGACCACCTTCGCCAAAAACATCGAAAAGACGAAGAGTCTGACTCGCTCATACTTCACCAAGGAGCGGGAACTCAAAGACCAGAACGCCGAGCGCAAGCGCATCATCCCGTTCTTGTATGGAGTCTTGCTGGTCGTCTTCCACGCATGGGCGACATCGTACAGCGATCCGGGCGGAGTGATCTTCACGGTTCCGCTGACTTTCGGAATCGGCTTGCTGGTTCTCACCGCGGTCGCGATCCCGAGAATCTTTGATTCATGGATGTTCGCCCGCAAACGAAAAGCGGTGATAAAAAGCCTCGCTTTTTTGCTGGTGTATCTCGTTTCGTTCGGAATCATGTTCATCGTGTACCGTGAGGAAGTTCTTCTTTCTCCCGCGCTTTCGCTCCTCTTCAGCTTGAGCGGACTCGGCGTTCCAATCGTATTCGCGTTCCTCGGAGCGATTACCGCCAAGCGCAGCAGCTACGCCCAAACGATTTTTGAGGAGAT
This sequence comes from Spirochaetales bacterium, assembly GCA_012519115.1. Lineage (GTDB taxonomy): Bacteria > Spirochaetota > Spirochaetia > Sphaerochaetales > Sphaerochaetaceae > Sphaerochaeta. Next base: position 14,691 of record JAAYQW010000043.1, on the reverse strand, counting down.
TGTCGGCTATCGCGAATTTATCGAGAAGGTCGAGGTAGATAAGCTGAAGGTGATGATCGAAAGCGATCCGGAACTCTTTTATCATGTGCTCGGGTATGCGGTCGTGCTTGGTCTGGAGAACACATGGGCGAAGAAGTTCGACTCGATCGACATGACTCAAGCTTCCTGGTACATCGGAACGGGAGGCGTCCACCATCCGTTCTTCTACGCTTCTTTGGCCAACAGCCTCACCTCCAGTGCTATCACAAAGCCGCTTTACACCCAAGCTTCCGGTTCCGGCCGCGGGCCGATCACTCCGTCTTTCGGCGGCGGCGGTTTCAGCGGAGGCGGATTCGGCGGCGGTGGCGGGGGAGCCTGGTAACAAAAAACGGAGCCTGAGCTCCGTCTTCGTGGCTGAATCATTATTGGTTATTTATTTGCGATGCGATCCGTAAGCCGGGCGGCTCTTGGCGATCGCTTCGTTGACCCGTAGGTTGCGGCCGGCAAACTCCTTGCCATCGAGTTGGGAGATCGCGGCTTCCGCAGCTTCATCGTCTTCCATCTCGACAAACCCGAAGCCCTTGGGGCGGTGCGTTTCTCGGTCAATGATAATGTTCGCACTGAGGACAGTGCCGAACTGGGCGAACAGTTCCCGAAGTTCCGCTTCGGAAGTGTTGTAACTCATGTTACCAACATAGATTTTCTTTGCCATGTACTAAAGCATCCTTCACAGGCTGTGCCTGTATAATCAATATTGCTTAATGTGGCGCAGTTGTGACTCTTACCTACCAATGGGAGTGATTCAGCAACGCCGATCGGACAACTAGGGAAAATGAAACGAGCTGCAGCACAAAATTAAAAGCATTTGAACGGTATCACGAGGGTATTGGATAGTCAATTCTTAATCCTGCAAAGATATCGATTGCTAGTCGCAAAACACCTTGACTGTTGTCTCTTCAGTCTCCACGTCGATGCTCGTTTCCCTGAGGGCTTCCAGAAATTCCCCTATGTTTTCACTGTCGAGGGAGGCGAAATCGAAGTCGATGCCTTTTGAGTACATCGATTCCCGAATCGTATCCTGCGCTTCGGAAGGAATCAGTTTCGAGACGTTGATTCCCGCTTTGATGAGAGCCATCGGAACTTTCACCATCACCTTTTCAGAGGATTTTCCCTCTTTGGGGTCGACTTGGACGTAGAGGTACTTTCCTTTTGTGTTCCCGGCTTTCGGCGCTTTGACCGTTTTCTCGCTTGCGCTGAGGAGCTTCTCCGCTTCCTCGGCGGAAATCTTTCCCTCGGCAAGAAGGTTTAAAATTCTCATTCGTTCTTCACTCATCGTGGTTCTCCTATTTGATATGTAAATAGATCGTATGATCTTCCGATTCGACAGAGATTCCGGTTCCTCTGGCGGCGGCCAGCAAAGACGGCAACGCTTTGAAAAGGGGCAGGTATTGGCGCGTTTCTTTTGAAACCGCCAAAAACGGCAGACTCACCAGTGCAAGAAGGATGAACGGCAGGAGGAGAATGTATACCGGAAGCAAGGGGATGTAGAGGTTGATCGGCCTTCTCCCCGGTCGGTTGAGTCTGAGGCGAAAGAGCATCGGGAGCATCATTCAATCTCCTTGAGCGCATCGGCGACGCTGATTGTACCCGCCTCCAATCGAGTGAGGAGATCGTCCATCAGGGAGGGGGTCCGGATCTCGATATCACCGATATCCAATTGTTTGGCGATCCGATTAAGGCGGCTCTTCACCGTTGGATAGCTGATATTGAAGACCGACTCCATCTGTTTGATCGATCCGTTCGTTTTGATGAACATGGCGATGAAGATCTGATCGTCGATCGATACCTGCGCGAGCGGGGGCAGTTCAAAGGATCCCTCGATCGTGATCTCGTCTTCGGGGATATGTATTTCCGTAATCAGGAATCTTTTCCCCCCCGTCATCGAAAGAAGTCGTTGCCAACTGTGTTCCATATGTTCCTCCGTATCCCTACCATACACAGATAAATCAATAAAGACAAGATGTAATGTTAAAAAAATTAATAAAAGATAAACAATAATTAATATTATTAAAATCAATGATTGATAAAAGAAAGGTTGCCCGAATGCCGGCATCTTGGGGTGAAAGATCGGGTTTCGACTTTGCGCCCCTTGCAATTGTTGAAGAGGATGCGCATGATTATCCTTATGAATAGCAACATTCTCGGGCTCATCCTTTCCTATGCGTTTCTCGGGGTAGTGATAGCCTTCGGCCTATTTCTCAAAAGTCGATTCGACATCTCAAGCGAGTCGATGAGGAAAGTGGTCCATATCGGAGTTTCCAACTGGTGGTTTTTGAACCTGCATTACTTCACTTCAATCGCCTGGGCGCTCATCGGACCGATCTGCTTCATCATCGTGAACTCCCTTTTTACGCTCAGCGACTGGGGAAAACATGTAGGCCTGGATGACCGCAGACGGAACTGGGGGCTGGTATATTTCCCTGTTACGCTCCTGGTATTGGTGATCGGGATGTATCGGGGCATTTTCACCCCCCTTGCCACTACGATCGCCGTCATGGTGATGGGATGGGGCGATGGACTCGCCGCGATGGTCGGAACGAAGTGGGGAAAAAAGAAGATCAAGAGGCTGGACAAGACATATCTGGGATGTGTGACGATGGGTATCGTAAGCTTCATCGCTGCTGCGTTGCCTCTCGCGGCAAGCTCTTCTCTTTCCGCCGGCATGATTCTCCTTTCTTCCTTCTTTGTCGGAACGGTGGCGATGGTCGTAGAAGCGCTCACCCCGTGGGGGTTGGATAATATCACGGTTCCTTTTGCGGTATTGCTTGTGTTGAGGTTATTCCTATGAGTGATTGGGCTCTCTTGGTTCAGCCGACTTCATCGCTCACATCGCTCTTTGATCGATGGTTTTTCGCCCTTGACGGAGCGCTGTGGATTCTTGTCGGAATTATGGGAGTTGTCGTCATCGCCGCTTTTGTTGCGCGACAGTTGACGTTCGGCGGGGCGGTGGGCGCCTTCCTGGTCGGATTCTTTCCGACGTGGATTCTAGGCTTCGGGGCTCTCTTTTCCCTTCTGTTCTTCTTCATCGCCACGGCGATTCTGGGAAAGATCTCAAAGCGTCTTCGAAAAGTCGATGTGGAGAAGATCCATCAAAAAACGGGGAGCCGCGATGTGGTCCAGGTCTTCGCCAACGGGCTGATGGCCCTTCTGGCAGCGCTTTTGTTCACCGTTCGTCAGAACCCCGCGTATATCATCATGTTCGGAGCGGCGGTGGGCGAGGCGGCAAGCGACAGCTTCGCCAGCGAGGTGGGAATCCTTTCAAAGCACCGGCCCGTTTCGATTCTCACCGGCCGACCGATGGACCGGGGCCTCAGCGGGGCGATCAGCGCCCTCGGGCTGGTCGCCGCGTTGATGGGAGCGCTTCTCGTCGCCATCGTCGTGAGTTCCAGTTACTTCGAAGTGGGAGCCCGGGCGGTTCAGGCGGCATCGATCATCACCGTGACATCCCTCTTCGGCTGCTTGTTGGACAGCGTGCTCGGAATCACCCTCCAAGCGCATTATTGGGATGATGTTGCAAAGCGGATCACTGAGAAACCGATGATAAACGGACGAGCCTTGCCGTTGGAGCGGGGAGTTCGGTGGATTGACAACGATATGGTGAACCTCATCTCCAATATCAGCTCCGCTTTGTTGGCACTTACGCTGACATCTTTTTTTTGAGCACTTGCTTCTTGGATAATTTATTTGTATGTTACAGAGCGGTGGGGGATGCTATCCCTGCCGATGATATACAGAATGATATTTCTTAAGAGAGGATATTCAGCATGGCAAAACAGTTGCAATTCAGTGAAGAAGCCCGTCGTTCGCTGTTGAACGGGGTGGAGAAGATTTCCAAAGCCGTAATGGCTACGTTGGGTCCCAAGGGTCGCTTGGTCGTATTGGACAAAAAGTTCGGCGCCCCCAACGTGACGAAAGACGGAGTCACCGTCGCCCGGGAGATCGAGCTTGAGGACCCCTTCGAAAACATGGGCGCCCAATTGCTGAAGGAAGTCGCCACGAAGACGAACGATGTCGCCGGAGACGGAACGACCACCGCCACGGTCCTTGCTTGGGCTATTACCAAAGAAGGAATGAAGAGTGTCGCCGCCGGCATCAACCCGATGGGTGTCCGCCGCGGAATCGACAAAGCGGTCAAAGATGCGGTAGCCGAGATCAAGAAGCAAGCGAAGATGATCAAGGACAAGGAAGAGATCGCTCAGGTCGCTTCCATCTCCGCCAACAACGATCGGACGATCGGGGATGAGATCGCCAACGCGATGGAAAAAGTCGGTCTTGACGGGGTGATCACCGTTGAAGAATCCAAGACGATCGAGACGACCACCGACTTCGTTGAAGGAATGCAGTTCGATCGAGGATACCTGTCCGCATACTTCGCGAACAACCGGGATACGATGACCGCCCTGTTGGAAGATCCCTTCATCCTGATCTACGACAAGAAGATCTCCAACATGAAGGAACTTCTTCCCATCCTTGAAAAAGTCGCCCAGTCGGGCAAGCCTCTTCTGATTATCGCCGAAGATGTCGATGGCGAGGCGCTCGCGACCCTGGTCGTGAACAGTGTCCGGGGAATTCTCAGCGTCGTCGCGGTGAAGGCCCCCGGTTTCGGCGATCGACGAAAAGCGATGCTGGAAGATATCGCGATTCTCACCGGAGGAGAAGTGATCAGTGAAGAGCTTGGACTCAAGCTTGAGAACGCCGATCTGAGCCAGCTCGGTCGAGCCAAGTCGATCAAGGTCGAGAAAGAGAACACCACGATCATCAACGGTGCCGGAAAGGCGAGCGACATCAAGGATCGGATCGCGCAGATCAAAGTGCAGATCGAGGACACCACCAGCGACTATGACCGGGAAAAGCTCCACGAACGGCTCGCGAAACTCGCCGGCGGCGTCGCCGTGTTGAACGTCGGAGCCGCGACGGAAGTCGAACTGAAAGAGAAGAAGCACCGTGTCGAGGATGCCTTGTCGGCAACGCGGGCCGCGATTGAAGAGGGAGTCATCCCCGGAGGCGGGGCCGCGTTGATCCAGGCGGCCAAGATTCTTGAAAAAGTCGATCTTTCCAAACTGCCGGAAGACGAGCGGGCCGGATACAACATCGTCCGACGCGCCCTTGAAGAGCCGATTCGCCAGATCGCCGAGAACGCCGGTCTCGACGGATCGCTTATCGCCGACAAGTGCAAGAACGAGAAGGCGGGCCGCGGGTTTGACGCGGAGAACTTCGTGTGGGTCGATATGTTCGAGAAGGGAATCATCGATCCGGTGAAGGTCACCCGCTCCGCACTGCAGAACGCAGCTTCGATCGCCGCCTTGATTCTGACCACGGAAGCCGCCGTGACGGACATCCCCGAGCCACCGGCTCCGATGCCCCAAGGTGGCGGAATGGATGGAATGATGTAAGCTTCCGCCGATAGAAAAAGTCTGCTCAGAGCCTCTCGGCTCCGGGCAGATTTTTAATTTTTTCTGTTCTCTCCCTCAGGGATTGTTCTTGTTCAAGTGGATGACCCAAACATCCGAACGATCCGAAAGGAAGGGGATGAAGTCTCCATCGAGTTCCCGCCGGATTGCGTTCGTGTCCTCGGTAAAAGCGAAGAGTAGTAACACACGAAGAGTAGTAAAACTTGACTATCAACAAGTGAACATGATACGTTAGGCGGTACGTGAAAAATTGGGTGCCCACGGCACCCGATTTCATTGCAAAGTGAGGAATACCCATGCTTTCATTGTTAACTGCCATGCCAGCTCCCGAGGCATCTGCCGCCGGTGGTGGCTCGATGATGACCACGTTCATTACGTTCGGACTCATTATTGCGATTTTCTATTTCCTGATCATCCGCCCGCAGAAAAAGCGGGAAAAGGAGACGAAGGAGATGCTCGCCTCGATCAAGAAAGGGGACAAAGTCGTTTCGATCGGCGGAATCCACGGAACGGTGATGATCGTCAAAGAGACCACCGTGGTCATCAAAGTGGATGACAACACCCGAATCGAGTTCTCCCGCAACGCGATCAGCTCGATCGTCGATCGAAAGAGCGATGCACCGACTGCTCGGAAAAAGGCGAAGAAAACGGAAGAGGTTGCCGTTGTCGAAGCTGAAGAAGTCGTTGCCGTCGAAGCTGAAGAAGTCGAAGAGAAATCGGAAAAGTAACGGTCCCTGGAGATAATCATGAAAAAACGGAATCGTTTGGCGATCGTCCTCGTGGTCGTCGCCTTGTCGGCATATTTCATATTTCCGACAATCAAGTGGTACGGCTTTGTTCCACAAGAGGTCAAAGAACTTGCAACCGGCTCGAACGTGCAGATCAAGGAATACTCCCGCGGTCAAGCGACCCGCGAACTTCGTGCGCTGAAGGATCTGGTCGCTAAGGATGGAAATGCACCCCTGCCAAGCGAATACTCCTTCCTGAAGAGCGCAGCGAAAGAGAACTATAAAGCGATGCGCAAACCCGTTCCGAAGAAATGGACGGTGACCGCGCTGTTCGCCGGCTTCTATAACGAGCAGAACATGTTCGATGCGATCGAATCGTATCACCGCAATCAGCTTCTTGAACTCAAGGCTCTCGGAAACAAGGCCCTTCAACTCGGCTTGGATCTGCGCGGAGGAATGAGTATTCTCCTGGAAGCGGATGTGGATTCGTATGTCGCCAAGAAAGGCGCTCCCGCTTCTGCAAGCGAGATCGCTCAGGCTGTCCGCCAAGATCTGGAGATCCTGGAAAAACGAATCGACCAGTTCGGCGTGAGCGAGCCGATGATCCGGCTCCAGGGCAGCGACCAGATTCTCATCGAAATACCCGGCGCCGCCGATCCGGAGCGGGTGAACTCTTTCCTTCGTGGAAAGGGCTCGCTCCTCTTCAAGATGGTCGACAACGAACTCTCCGCCCAACTGGAGCAATACTATCTCGCCAACCCCAGTGAAGTGTATACGGAAACCGGGGCATTGAAGCAGCCGGAGTTCCTCCCCGCCGGCAAAATCGCCGCCGGGTACTACGTCAGCGATGATTATGGCATCGATGAGCTTGCCCGCTTCGTCGTCATCGAGGAAGAGATCGGTCTTGACGGAATCCACCTTGAAAGCGCGACGACCGCCACCGACCCGATCACCGGTCGACCGGTCGTGAACTTCAAACTCGACAACCTCGGCGGAGATATCTTCTATAAGCTTACATCCACCAATGTCGGCAAGACCCTGGCGGTCGTCATGGACGGGAAGGTCAAGGCGATGGCGACGATCAATGAAGGGATTCGCTCCAGCGTCCAAATCTCCGGATTTACCGCTGAAGAGGCGGCCGATCTGGCGATCGTCCTGCGAACCGCCGCTCTCCCCATCGAGCTGATCGTCTCCAGCCAGCAGGCGGTCGGAGCGACCCTCGGTGAAGACGCGATCGCCATCGGTTTGAAAGCGATTGCGCTCGGTTTCGCGCTGGTGGTGATTTTGATGTTCACTTACTACGGCCTAAGCGGCTTGGTCGCCGATTTGGCACTCCTTTTGAATATGTTCATCATGGTCAGCTTCCTTTCAGCGTTCAATTTTACCGTAACGTTGACCAGTGTTGCAGGTTTGATCCTCACCCTCGGAATGGCGGTTGATACGAACGTCATCATCTTCGAGCGTATCAAGGAAGAACTCCGCATGGGCAAGAGCGACAGCGCTGCAATCGCCGCCGGGTATCATAAAGCGTTCTGGACGGTCATGGACGCGAACATCACGACGATCATCGCCGCGTTGGTTCTCTCGCAACTCGGTTCATCGGCAGTGAAGGGATTCGCCAACACCTTGGCGATCGGTATCGTCAGTTCGGTGTTCACCGCGCTCTTTGTCTCTCACCTCATCTTTGATGCAGCGGTGGGTGACCGTGAGGGGAAGAAACTCTCCATCAGCTGGAGGAAGAAATAATGTTGAAGAATAATACTATTCCTGTTGTCAAACTCCGCTGGATCGCATGGGGTCTGTCGATTATCCTCCTTGGAGCGGGAGTTCTCTCCCTTGTTCTCTTCGGTGGTTTCAACCTCGGAGTCGACTTTGAGAGCGGACTGAGCCAACGAATCCAGATCGCGCCGACCGGGCTCGAGGTAACCTATGACGGCGATCTCGATACGGTGCTTTCAATTTCGGCAAACGCCGTCTCTGTCGAACAACGGGGCGAGGGCGGGGTCGCGACAAAGACGCTTCGTTTCAGCGAGTATCCGACGAGCGACGATCTGGCGACCGCTTTGGATGGAATTGAAGGGGTATCCGCTCGCGTGATCGATGGATCTTTGAAATCCGATGATCTTATCTCCGGCTATGGCTTCCCCGCAACTTTAGGCGGCAAAGCGGTCGGTCTCAACTTCCGTTCCTCCGGTTCCACTTCGATTGAAGAGCTCCGAAGCGCTCTCTCCGATCTTGGAAACGTTCGGGTTCAGACCGTCGGCGGCAGCGACAGCCAGACATTCCAGATCCGCCTTGGCATCAAAGAAGGGTCAAGTCAGACTTCATTGGAGGCGGAGGTTGCCAGTTCGCTCGGAAACGCTTTTGGAAAAGATGGATTTGTCATCCTGCAAAGCGACTACATCGGACCGAAGTTCAGCGCGACGTTGATTTCCTCCTCGATCTTGGCGATTTCCGTAGCGTTGGCGCTCATTTTGGTGTATGTGTGGATTCGTTTCCGATTTGCCTATGCGGTCTCCGCGATTGTGGCGCTCATTCACGACGTGTTGATGATGCTGACCTTCATCAGTCTGTTGAGGCTGGAGTTCTCCTCCACCACGATCGCGGCTCTGCTCACGATCATCGGATACTCCTTGAACAACGCAATCGTTATTTTTGACCGAATCCGAGAAAACACGAGCTTGAACGCGAGCATGGGTCTCAGATCCAATATCGACCGCTCGGTGAGGCAGTCATTGAGTCGAACACTCATGAGTTCGCTGACGACGTTGCTCGCGATTCTTCCTTTGGCGATTTTCGCCAGCGGAGATATTCAGCTCTTCGCCATCAAAATGGGTATAGGTCTGGTTTCCGGCGTGTACTCGTCCAACCTCCTCGCTCCTTCCTTGCTGTATTGGATCAGCAAAGCGCAGAAGACTGTTCAGATCGAGGACAAAGCCGAGTAACGAGCTTTTTGATTTGACTGGCCGCTCCCCTTATCGAGCGGCTTTTTTTTTGACATACTCAATGTATGAAGATCGTACCTGCAAAGACGATGGGGTATTGTGGCGGGGTGAGCCGGGCTCTGGATCTTGCCGAAGAAGCGATCGCCTATGCGATTGAGCACGCCCTTCCTGTCTATTCGTTGGGACCGTTGATCCACAATCCTCAAGTCATCGCTTCGTTGGCGAAGCGCGGAATGAGCGTGATTGAAGATCCCGAGGGACATGAGCCCGGGGTGCTGGTCGTTCGTGCCCATGGAATCAGCGATACCCTGCACAATAGATTCATTGATGCAGGTTTTCTTCTTTTCGATGCGACGTGTCCGGTAGTGCGCCATAACCTCTCGAATATCGCCCATTGGGCAAAAACCCACCCGATCATTATCATCGGTCATCAGGGACATCCGGAAGTACTGGCGATGCAAGGAGTCCTGATCGACGGGAAACAGATAGAAAGCTTCCTGATCACGAAGAGGGAAGAGGTGTCGGCATTAAGCAATCAACCATATGCGGTGTTCGTTCAGACCACGTTTGACCAGGTGCTGCTGGAGGAGATTCGCACTTCTCTGAAGGAGTTTGATCGGATCGTATACGTCAATGAGATCTGTCCATCCTCGATCAATCGCCGGAGAGCGGCGCTCGATCTTGCTGGACAATGCGATGCCGTTCTGGTAATCGGGGGAAGGCAAAGTGCAAATACCAAGGCACTTGCCGAATTGGTATCCAATGAAGGGAAAAAAGCGTATCATATCGAGGACAGCACGGAAATTCCCGCCGAAGCATTCTCACATGACACACTTGGAATACTGGCTGGCGCCTCCACTCCTTCAAGCGTTATCGAGGATGTGGTGAGGACTCTGCAAAAGGAGTAAGGGATAATGGAAAACAAGCGAGGAATTCCAATTCCGACGATGCTTGCCGAAGAGCTTAATCTCAAACCGATTCAAGTCCGCAAAGACATCTCCTTCACCGGTCTCGAAGGCAACCCGAAAGTAGGCTTTGATGTTGATAAGCTGATCGATGCTGCAGAAGAGAAGTGGGGAACCAGCATAGGGGATGTTCCGATCTATCCGTTCGATCAGCTTCACCAATATATCGAAGAGAATCACGTCAATATCGCCGTACTCACCGTTCCGGCGAATGAAGCTCAACACGTCGCCGACCAATTGGTCGCTCTCGGCATCATAGCGATCTGGAACTTCGCCCCCAAAGACATAAAGGTGCCTTCCGGAGTCGTCCTGCAGCGTACCGACTTGGCGACCTCCTTCGCCGTTCTTTCCGCCAAGGTGAAACGGGTGATGGAACACCGCGAATTCAATGAAGAGGATGGTTCGTGGTAGAAAAACGGTTACAAGCGTTGATCGGCGAATGGGATGGTTCACTTCAATGGCGGTATGCTCACCTTGCCAACGTCGCGGCCCTGCTCTGGGAAGAAACCGAAGCGATCAACTGGTTGGGGTTTTACCTCACCGACAAAGAGGCGAACAAGCTCATCCTCGGACCCTTCCAAGGAAAGGTGGCATGTACCGAGATTCCGATCGGCAGCGGCGTGTGTGGCAATGCAGCCAAGCTGAAGAAAGCGATCCTCGTTCCGGATGTTCATGCCTTTGACGGCCATATCGTCTGCGACAGCGCCTCGATGAGCGAACTCGTCGTTCCTCTCATCGATTCAACAGGAGAAGTGGTCGGAGTGCTGGATATCGACAGTCCGATGAAAGGTCGATTCACGGAGGAGGACCGGGAGCGTTTTCAGAGCTATGCAAAGAGCATTTCGCTGGCACTGTGGTCTTGACTAAAATCGTACTTGTTTGCATGCTTTTACCAAGGCAGTGAGAAAGACGAGTAGCCGAGAGCGCAGCTACAGAGAGATGGTCCTTGGTTGAGAGATCATCAGTCAGCGTTCGGTGAAAACCCCTTTTGAGCCGCGGGTCGAACACGTATGCAAGTAGGCCACGCCGTCGCCCCTGACGAAACAGGGTAATGAAGCGCCCCCTGTAAGGAGGGAAGCAAGGTGGAACCGCGGAGAGTCCCCAGATCTTCGTCCTTGCCTCATCGGCCCATGCCAGGCAAAGACGAAGGCGTGGGGATTTTTCTTTTGATAGGAGATGCGAATTATGCATGAACATGACCGATTGGACACTCTTCGCCACTCAATGGCGCACGTGATGGCCGAAGCTGTCCTGGAGCTGTTTCCCGGAACCCAGATCGCGATCGGACCGGCGATCGAGAACGGCTTTTACTATGATTTCGATCTTCCCCGGCCTTTGGTCAATGAGGACCTTGAGACGATCACCGAGAAGATGAAAGCGATCATTGTCCGGAATCTCGCCTTCGAAAGAAAAGTCATCACTCGATCCGAGGCAAGAGAACTCTTCAAAGACCAAGTGTATAAACTTGAGCTACTTGATGCAATTGAAGAGGGTGAAGAAGTATCCATCTACTCATTGGGCGAGTTTACCGACTTGTGTCGCGGCCCTCACGTCGAATCGACGAAGGAGCTCAGAAGCGATGCGTTCAAGCTGATGAACATCGCCGGGGCGTATTGGCGAGGCAAGGAGACCAACCCGATGCTGACCCGGATTTACGGCACCGCATGGTCCAATGCGAAGGAACTGCGCCTGTATATGCAGCATCTTGAAGATGTGGAAAAGCGCGACCACCGCAAGCTCGGTCGCGACCTGGATCTCTTCAGTCTTCATGAAGAAGCCGGTCCCGGTTTGGTATATTGGCATCCCAACGGGGCAAGGATCCGCCAGGAAATTGAAAACTTCTGGCGAGCCGAACATTACGCCAACGGCTATGAGATGGTATATACCCCTCATATCGGAAAGTCCTGGTTGTGGGAAACCAGCGGACACCTCGGGTTCTACAAAGAAGGGATGTATCCCTCGATGGAGATGGATAACGCCGACTATTACATCAAGCCGATGAACTGCCCCTTCCACATCATGATCTACAACAACTCCAAGCGTTCCTACCGCGACCTTCCGTTCCGCTGGGCGGAGCTTGGAACGGTCTATCGGTACGAAAAAGCGGGCACGATGCACGGTCTGCTCAGAGTCCGCGGTTTCACTCAGGACGATGCCCACCTCTTCGTGACTCCCGATCAGATGGAAGAGGAGATTGCGGAAGTTCTGCGTTTCTCGCTCTATATGCTCAAGAGCTTCGGCTTCAGCGATATCGCCGCATACCTCTCCACCCGCCCCGAAAAAGCGGTGGGGGACCCGAAGCGCTGGGACGATGCGACCGAAGCGTTGAGGCGGGCGATTGAAAAAGAAGGCCTCAGCTATGAAGTCGATGAAGGCGGCGGAGCGTTCTACGGGCCGAAGATCGACTTGAAGATCAAAGACGCTATCGGACGGGAATGGCAACTGTCAACGGTTCAGTTCGATTTCAATGAGCCGGAGCGCTTCGACATGACCTTCGTCGATCGGGACGGAACCGAAAAGCGGCCATACATGATTCACCGGGCCCTGCTCGGATCGCTGGAGCGCTTCTTCGGCGTTCTGATCGAACATTACGCCGGTGCGTTCCCGCCATGGTTGGCGCCGGAGCAGATTAAGGTCATTCCGGTCAGCGACGCATATGACGAATACGCTAGGAGCGTCGTTTCCGAATTGAAGAAAGCGGGCTTGAGGGCAAGCGGTGACTACTCCGACAACCGGATGAACGCCAAGATCCGCACCGCTCAAAACCTCAAGATCCCGTATATGGTCATTCTGGGTGAACGGGAGAAGGAGAGCAACGGGGTTTCTGTCCGCTATCGAACCGGCAGGCAGGAAAACTCGATCGCCCTCGGATCGTTCATCAAGCAGGTTCAAGCGACGGTTGCCGCGAAGGCGCAACTTTCCTAAGGAAAAAGAGAGGTTGAAATGAATCTTCCCAATAAGCTCACCGTTTCCAGGCTTGTCCTCACACCGTTGTTCTTCATCGCCTATCATCTCGGCTCTTGGATCGACCCGAGTCTTGCCTCGCTTTCATCGATCTTGACGATCGTGATGTGGGTATTGATCGAACTGAGCGATCTGCTTGATGGAATCATCGCGCGAAAGCGTGATCTGGTAACTGACCTAGGCAAAGTGATGGATCCCTTTGCCGATACGCTTTCACGGGTTACCTACTTTCTCTGCTTTACCGGAAGTGGCATCATGCCGCTGTGGGTGCTCGCCCTGATCGTCTGGCGCGAGCTTTCCATTCTCTTCGTCCGGATGTTGATGATGGGCAAAGGCAAAGCGGTGGCGGCGAATATCTTTGGAAAAGCGAAGGCGGTTCTCTATGCGATCAGCGGCGGGATGGGGCTTCTCTACGTCGCTCTGACCAATTGGACCCAAGAAAGTCCGATTCTCGAGTGGGGCTATCCAGTGATGCAGGTGGTTTTCGCCCTGGCCGCGATCAGCTCCGTGGCCTCTTTCCTCACCTATGTCCGGGCGATCATCGCAAGCGGAGCTCTCAGCGAGATGAGCCGATGAGACCGATCGGCGAACTCTCGGCCAAGGATGCTTCTCGTATCCGGTACGTGTTGTTTGATATCGATGACACGATCACCACTGAAGGAAAACTGACCGCCGATGCGTATCAAAGCATCTGGGATCTCAGCGATGCCGGCCTCAAGGTGGTTCCTATCACCGGCCGGCCCGCCGGCTGGTGCGATCTCATCGCCCGCCAATGGCCGGTTGACGGAGTCGTCGGAGAAAACGGGGCGTTGGCGTATTGGGAAGAGAAGGGCGTCCTCAAACGGTTCTACCATCCCAATGCCGTGAAGAACACGCATCCGATCCTCTCAAAGATCAAGGATCGGGTTCTTTCCGAGGTTCCTGAGGCGCGCGTCGCCCAAGACCAGTTTGCCCGCCTCTTCGATCTGGCGATCGACTTTGCCGAGGAGGAGCCGAAACTCTCTTTAAACGTGGCGGAGAGGATCAAGGAGATCTGCATCGAAGAGGGAGCGATCGCAAAAGTGAGCTCCATTCACGTCAACACGTGGATGGGAGTCTACTCCAAACTCGAGATGAGCGGGCACTTTCTCGCTGTCCGCTTCGGATATGATGATCCGGCGACCGTCATCTTTTTCGGCGACTCGCCGAATGATGAGCCGATGTTTGCATATTTCCCATTGAGCGTCGGAGTGGCGAGTATTGCCGATTATCGTCATCTCATCGATCATTTACCCGCCTTTATCACCAAAAAAAGTGGAGGAGCCGGCTTCCACGAAGGTGTTGACCGCCTTTTATCGTTACGATGAGATTCTTTAGCGAAAAAGCTTGACACCGGGGCAAGGATTTTGTATGTTAACCGAGCGCACTCAGCAGTGGGTGCGGTTTTTTGACAAAGATATAAGCGAAGGGAAGAGAAGATAAGCTTCACGGCGATAACCGAAAGGTCGTTGGCCGGAGGCGTGGAAGTGTAAAGGCTTCCAGTCAATTTCGAAGATGAAGACAAGAACAAGAGATGTCGGCATCGTCCGAGTTGGATTGGCTCTTAAGAATCAAAAAGAGCCCGGATTTTCGGATTCGGGAATTAGGATGACGGAGAGTT
>JAAYQW010000004.1 GCA_012519115.1 Spirochaetales bacterium | reverse complement strand
TCAACAACGCCGAATACTTCCTCTATGCAGGATACGAGGTGATGATGAAGTCGATGGGAACGACGATCAAGAAAGATGAGTCGGCTCTCATCCACATCCAGACGAACAACTCGATTGAAAACGTCCGGACCCAGAGCGCCAAGCTTGCCAAGATCTTCGGAACCGAAGCGAAAAACACGGTCCGCTTCGCGACCTACGAAAAGGGGATTCTCGAAGGGAAGGAGAACGTAGCTGAAAAAGGTCTCGATCGGAAGAACGTCTACTGTCACGCGATGCAGGTATACCTTGCGAAGGATCTTGGTCTCAACGTGGTCGGAACGTTCGGTCCGGCACCGCTGACGGCGGCTCAGCTTGCCGAAATCGCCAAAGGCGATATCGATATCATCATCGACAATATCCACAACCCCGTCGCTCCTCCCGCTTTGGAAGTCTCTCCAAAGAGCAGAATCGTGACGTGGCGCAACCTCCCGGACCGCGGGGGACGAGGAAGTCTTGAAGAGATGGTCCGTTCAAATATCGCCGAACTGCTCAAATAGCTACAATTGGAAAGAGAATGATGAAGGAGGCCGGTTTCGGCCTCCTTGTCGTATATCTACATCGCCTTGATCTTTGTGAGATCGCCCTCGGCTGCGGCCCGAAGAAGCGGCGCCATATAGGTGTCTATACCTGTGGCGTCCATCGGAATCGGCATGTTCTGCAGTTTCATCTTCAGTTGAGGGTTTTTTGCCGCGGCGAGCGCCCGAACGATATGAGCTTCGGTGAACCCTTCGATATCATTCAGCTTCGTCGGAGCGCCGATCGACTTGGCGAAGGCGATCATCGCTTCGGCGACGGAAATCGGAGACATATCCTTGGAACCGAAAACCGGTCCGACCACGTTCAGCTGCTGCTCGATCACCCGTCCGAAGAGAACCACATAATACGGATTCATGATCCCGCACGCCGTTCCGTGGGCGACGATGTCGACAAGGGAGAAACTCGTCAAATGAGCCCCGCTCGTTCCACCGACCATGATCGCGTACCCGCCGAGATCGCTTGCCAGCCCAAGGGCTTCCCGCGCTTCATCGTTGTTTGGATCATCGATTAGAATCGGTGCATTCTCTACGACGAGCCGAATCGCGCATTCGGCGATTTTTCCGGTGAGCTCGATCGTTTCGGGATGAGAGCCGAGGTACACCTCAAGCGTATGGGCGATCGTGTCAAAGGCGCCGTCGATCGTCAGCTCTTTCGGCATCGTAACGGTGGATGTGTAATCAAAGACGCTCAACGTCGGCACCAAGGCGTTATCAACGATCAGCTTCTTTTGTCCCGCAGCAAGATCCGTGACGTTTGCATACTTGGTCAGGTGAGCCGCGCTGGAAGCGGCGGTCATCACCGCCACCGTCGGAATCAGTTGAAGGTTTCGTTCTTTGAGCGCTTTGGCAACCAGATCGGTTCCGAAGTACTGGTCGACATCTCCGCCCAACGTCGCCAACGCGTTCGCCGCTTTTGTGGCATCGATTGCGGATCCGCCACCGATCGTGATGATCACCTCGGGCTTCCGGGATGTAATCGCCTTGCTGAGGCGCAGTACATCCTCTTTTGGAGAATTGGGCTTTGCGGTCGGCACAACCTCGCCAAAGGCGATGCCCGCATCCGCAAGAGAAGCAAGCACCTTCTCGACGGTTTCGCTCTTTCGAGTGGTATTCGCGATCACAAGGGCGTCCCTGCCCAAGGCCGCCACCGCCTCACCGATCCGATCAAGCACTCCAAGACCGTGAATATAGGCAGAACCCTTCCAATTGTTCAGCAATTCGTACGCTTGTTTTTTTAAATCCATGTTTTTCCTCTCTTTTATATACTACCCAATACCATCCTGTTCAGTCAAAGATTGACCGAGGGACTCTTCCCGATTTACACTCAGAGGCAATGAACGTGCGAGACATTTTTCATATATATGGCACCGACGGTTTTGAGATGACTCAATCACTTCTTACCGCGATAGAGCCGGAGAAACTCATTCCGTCACAATCGAGCAAAATCGCCCTGAAACCGAATCTGGTTGTCGCGGCGAAACCCGATGGAGGGGCGACAACGCATCCCGAGATCGTCATCGCGATCATCGAATATCTCAAAGTACGGGGATTCCACAATATTTCAATCGTTGAAAGCGCATGGGTCGGAGACTCCACCAAACGGGCATTCGAGGTCAACGGATACTATACGATCGGCAAGACATATGATGTTCGTCTGGTTGATGTGAAGGATGATGCCTACGTTGCCAAAACGGTTCATGGAGTTCCCTTTGAGATCAGCAAAACGATCATGGAGACCGATTTCCTCATCAGCCTTCCCGTTCTCAAAGGCCACTGCCAGACATCGATGACATGCGCCCTCAAGAATATGAAGGGGTGCGTCTCCGACCGATCCAAGCGCCATTCCCATAGCATAGGGCTTCATAAACCGATCGCCGCGCTGAACGCATTGCGATGCGCGGATCTGGTCATCGTCGACAGTCTGAACGGAGACCTGGACTTTGAAGAGGGCGGCAACCCCGTACAAACCGATCGAATTTTCGCTTGTCGGGACTCTGTTCTCTGTGATACCTATGGCGCTTCGCTGATGGGTTTCGAAGTGGAAGATATCGATTATATCCTGTTAGCCGAGCGGTTCGGGGTGGGAACGACGAATCTGGATTTTGCAAATATCATCTTTCTCAATGAGCCGAGCGAGATCGCGCCTCTTCCCCTTCCCACCGGGAAGGCTATCTACCTCAACCAATATATCGACAGTCGAAGCGCCTGCTCGGCGTGTCACGGAACTTTGCTCCATGCGTTGAAACGGTTGGATGAGGTCAACCAGCTTGGCAGTCGGTTCGATCGGAAGATCTGTGTCGGGCAGGAGTTCAAAACCGTTCAGGATCCCTCTCGAGCCGGTGTCGGAACATGCACCGGCGGTCTCGGCAAGAGTGTACCGGGGTGCCCACCGACCGCTTTGGCGATGTTGGAGTTCCTTAAAAGCCTCTAAATACGCAAGAGCCCTGTGATGGGCTCTCGGTTGTTTATAGATGATAGATGATGCTGATGATCAGCGGGCCAACAGGTTTTGAAGTCTGCGTGTGAATGCGACAGGGTCCTTCGGCATCACACCTTCGGAGAGAAGGGCTTGGTCCAAAAGAACCGATGCAAGGTCCTCGACATACTCCTTATCATCGCTCGCCTCAATCTTTTTGATGATCGGATCATCAAGGTTGATTTCAAGAATCGGAAGAATTTCTTCGCCCTGATCCTGACCCATCATCTTCAGAAGCTGCTGCATCTGAACGGTCGGGTCATTTTCATCGACCACGATGACGGCCGGAGCATTGACAAGACGGGTGGAGACTACGACATCCTTCACCTTCTTCCCGAGCGCTTTCTTCATCTTCTTTATCAAAGCCTTCGACTCTTTGCTTTCCTTGGCTTTGTCATCTCCTTCCTTCAAATCATCAACCGCTCCGCTCTTGTTGATCGCTTTCAGCGGCAACTCTTTGTAGAAGCCGAGCTGACTGACGACGATATCGTCGATGTCATCGCCCATGACGAGGACTTCGTACCCACGCTTGGTGTAGGCGCCGAGAAGAGGACTGGCCTTGAGCACTTCTTCTTTTCCGCCGGTGATGTAGTAGATCGACTTCTGATCGCTCTTCATCCGCTCCTTGTAGGAATCCAGGCTCACCCATCCGTCTTCGGTGGAGGACTTGAACCGGACCAGCTCCAACAAGGCGTCCCGATTGGAGTAATCGGAGTACAATCCTTCTTTCAGGGGTCGATTGTATTGCTCGATGAACTCATCGTACATCGTCGGATTCTGCTCGCTCATCTTCTGGAACTCTCCGAGCAGCTTCTTCACGCTGGAGGAGCGGATCGAAGCCATTATCCGGTTCTGCTGAAGAATCTCCCGGGAAACGTTCAGGGGAAGATCCTCGCTGTCGATGATTCCCCGAACGAACCGGAGATATGGAGGCAGCAGCTCTTTATCGTCGTCGGTGATGTAGACCCGTTTCACATAGAGCTTCACCCCGGGTCGATAGTCGGCGTAGTACATGTCGAAGGGAGCTTTCTTGGGAACGAAGAAGAGGGTCGTGTACTCGATGGCTCCCTCCGCTTTGGTGTGCACATAGAAGAGAGGGTCCTCACTGTCGTAGGAGGTCTGCTTGTAGAACTCGTTGTAATCCTTGTCGGTCAACTCGCTCTTCGGCCGGCGCCACAGGGCGGAGGAACTGTTGATCTGTTCAACCTTGATCTCGCTCTTCTTCTTCGGGTTGCCCTCCTCATCCTTCTCCTTGTCGTCATAGGTCGTTGCTTCATAGGTCAGGAAAATCGGATAGGCGATGTGATCGCTGTACTTCTTTATGAGCTGTTCGATCTGCCAGCGGTTTGCGTATGCTTCGCCCTCTTCGTTGAGATGAAGGACTATTTCCGTTCCATGGCCGTCCATCTCGCTTTCGGAGATGTCGAACGTTCCTTTTCCGGTTGAAGACCAGAGGTATGCTTGTTCGGTTCCCGCTTTCTTGGAGTAGACATCGACTCGTTTTGCGACCATGAAGGCGCTGTAGAATCCGACGCCGAACTGACCAATCAGGTTGGAGTCCTTCTTTTGTTCTTCCGTCAAGGAAGCGAGGAACTTCTTCGTTCCGCTGGATGCGATCGTTCCCAAATTGTTGGAAAGCTCATCTTCATCCATCCCGAGACCGTTATCTCGGATCGTGAGGGTTCGGGGCGATTTCTCGGTAAAGGTGATATCGATTCGAGGATTGAAATCGAGACTCTTCAGCTGCTCGTCGGTGAGGGTCAAGTATTTCAGCTTATCGAGGGCGTCAGATGCGTTGCTGACCAGTTCCCGCAGGAAAATCTCTTTGTGCGAATACAGGGAGTGGATGATGAGCTGCAACAGCTCGGTTACTTCCGTCTTGAACTTCTTCTTTGCCATGATACAATCGTACCTCCAAGGGAATATAACAAAAGATACTTAGTTTTGCCGTAAACGGCAACAAACCTTAACAAAAGAGGTGGTGGTGGGGTATGCTAGGGCATGGACTTTTCCCATCCCTCCGTCGCGCGGACAGTCAACCGTCTCAGGGTGCTCAACCTCATCGCCCAAGAAGGAACGATCAGCCGGGCGGATATCGCCCGAACGCTTGACTTGAGCAAACCTTCGACGAGCGAGATCGTTTCGCTTCTCCTCGAAGAACATCTTGTCAAAGAGAGCGGAAAGGCCGATACATCCGCCGGTCGAAAGCCGACCAACCTGAAACTCAGGAGCGACGGAGCATTGGTGCTCGGCATCGATATGGATATCAAGACGACTACGTACGCTGTCGCCAATATCCATGGATCGATTCTCAGAATGGAAAAATTCCCGATACAGGAACACCCCGATCCGAAATCGACCGGAGCGGAGATCATCAAGCGGATTCTCAAACTGACCCACGAAAGCAGGACTCCTTTCAAGGCGATTGTCCTTACCACCAGCGGAACGTTCAGCGAGGATCGAAAAACTCTCGTCGCCCACAACTACTGGCCTTGGGAACAGATTCCCCTTGCCGAGGTGATTGAAAAGAACACCTCGATTCCGACGATCTTCGCCCATACGACCCTTTCGATGAGTTTTGCCGAACGCTGGTTTGATAAGGAAACTCCCGCTTCATACCTCTATATCAATTGGGGCGAACACTTGGAGAGCGCTCTGTACATCGATGGCATCGATCGGCTCTCCCGCTTTGAACATACTCCGGTCGGTCAGACGGGGCTCTGCTCCTGCGGGTCGATCGGCTGCCTGGAAACGGTCTCCGCCCTCTCGAGAAACGGAAAGGAAGAGTTGCCTCGCGCTGCCAAAGCGATCGGAAAGGCTTTGGTCGCAGCGGATCGGGCGACAGCGGTCGATGCGATCATCATCGCCGGATCTCAGACAAGGGAATACCTTCCGATCATCCAAGAGAACTTTCAAGGCTCGACCCCGATCATCCCGAGCATCTTGAAAGAGCAAAGCACTCCTCTGGCTTCCGTCGCCGTAGCGTTGGATTGGGGAGTCTTCAAACGATCGGTGCTTGAACAGACAAAAACCGCTATCCGTCTCGGATAGCGGTAACCTCCTTACGAGAACCTCAATACTCCTCCAAGCTTGAGGTACCGGACCTGTCGCTGGAAACAATCGATCAGGTCCAAGCAACGACACCTCTATTATTGCACGAATTCTCTGAGCTGTAAAACAAATATTACGAATAATCAGTTTTCGCGCAGAAAACTGATAAAGAACTCGCCTGTATAGTTTCCGACCGGGAAAAGTTCCTCCTCGGCCTTTTTAAAGACGACGATCACGGTTCCGATCGGGGTATTGGTTTGCCGACCGGCCTCGAAGGTCGTTTTAAGTTCAATTCGGTCGGGATCGGGATTTACAACGAATGTTTTGGAGCTTAAGCGAGCGGTTTTCAGCTCAGCTTTTAATCTACCACCATTATCTCCGATAAACTCCCCGACGGTAAACACTAAATTTGCATTGCTCGGCAGATTCTGATTGGATGTGTAGGTAAAAACCAAGGGAATTTCCATCACCCACGATCTTTTATCATGATCGGTAATGGGAAAATCAAAAACCAGGGTGTCGTCTTCAATGAGCTCCCCATCCTTGCTTTCCCCCTTCACCGAGATTACCAATTCCTGAGCTTCGATTTTGCCCTTCAGGCTGACCGCCACGGCTTCCCCTATCCCGGCGGTGACCGTCGCGCCCATCAACGGAAGGAGGAGGAATATAGTTATGCTCAAAAGAAGTAATCTCTTCATAACATCCTTATTCTATCAAAGAAAGAATTTAATCTAAAGCCCTAGAACAAGCAAAGCTGTGCAAGAAAGCACAGCTTTGAGAATATTTAGGAATCAAAATCGCATTAGTTGCCAACGACTGAGAACGTAAGGGTTGAAGTGTAGACACCATTAGTAGCGTTGTTATAGGCGTGTTCAACTGGAGCACCCTTATAATCATTACCTGACACGGTTTGAGCGGCTTTGACCGTGATACTTTTTTGGGTGATATCCATACCATTATCGGTCAACTGATCAAAAATCGTAATCCTATTATTATTGCTAGGGTCAGGCACACCAGCAACTTTACTTGGACCCAGAAGAACTGATGCTATTTGAATCGTTTTTGGATTTTGACCAGCAGTCGTAAAATCACTGATAGTCAGATACAGTTTATATCCTACCAAATTCTGGTTGGCCGAATATCCATAATCGAAGGTTGTTCCATCTGCCCCGAAAACGTTGGCTCCTGCTGCATCATCGAAATCCTTACTTGCGACGAGCGCACCATCCACCACCACGCCGTGCCTAAACAGAGGTCCGATCTGTCCTATCAATTTGACTGTCGCCGTAGGATAATCCTCCGCAAACACCCCCGTCAGAACCACTGCCAAGATCACTAACAAAGCAACTAGTTTTTTCATATTCTTTTCCTTTTCCTCTCTGGGGGCTATGCTCCCATGATTTTTCATTTTTATAGCATTACTATACGGTATCCTATCACATATGTCAATCTCTCTCGAACAAAAAGATATAAAAATTTTTCAAGGCTCTATGTAAATGTATGTATTTTATTATTATTAAATAACTTAGATATTTTTCAACATATAACATATGTTCCGCTTTATTCTGTTTTTGGTTTGGACAATCAGATTCTGCCTTTGAACAATTGTGGATACTATATAGACACAAATGAAACTTCTGTCAGGTATCTGATTGTATTTCATGAACAAGAGGGGGAACTTATGTCAGATATTTCGTATTTTGAATTGATCACGGATAATTGCACGAAATGGGTTTATTTCTTTATTTTGTAAACAGCTATTACAAAATAACCCATGATGGCGCCTTTAGGGGCTATGTCCAGTCAAATTCGGGAGAATATACGGATTTTATGATGATACTTCTTACATTATAAGGAGTTAATATAATTATACTCCTATAATATTCCCTTATATTGTCAAAAATTATTTGGAACAAACACTTCTAACTTATGACATTTAATATTGCCTGTTTGCATAAAATGTCGTAACATATGCGGTAGGGAGATACATATGGCTAAAGTTGTTGAAACAAAATCCTCGATTATCGCTGCTCAATTGGAAGAAGACATTCTTGCGAAAAAATACCCTGCCGGAGGCAACCTTCCCAGCCAGCAGGAACTGGCTGAAATGTTCGGCGCTTCAAGCCGTTCGATCCGAGAAGCATTCAAAAGCCTGGAAGCCAAAGGCCTCATCAAAGTCCAGCAAGGACGAAGAGCGGAAGTTCAGACCAACAGCCTCGAGCGCTTTGTGGAAACCCTCACCAGTTCAATGATCAGCACCAGCGCAATGGACAAGAAGATGATCCGGGACCTGATGCAGGTAAGGACCACGATCGAAGTCTCCGCCTCCCGTGAGCTTTCCCGCGATCCCAACCGAACCCTCATCGTCCGTTCGCTCAGCCGGGCGTGTACCCGGATGGAACAGCTCCTTCCCTCCCTTGAAAATCCCAAAGACGAGGAAGCGCTCGCAGAGTTTAAAGAAGTTGAATTGGAATTCCATGCGATCTTGATTAAATCCAATGACAACGCGATTCTTACCCACATCTATGACTACCTCGCTCCGCAGCTGTACAGCGCGATGGAACGTCTTACCGAGACGTTCAAGGAGCAGCAGAAAAAAGTGAATGAATACCGCTACCTCGTCGACGCCCTTGAAAACGGCCAGACGGACCTGGCGGTCGCTCTCACCTTGGTGAACCTGACGAATATCAGTGAAAAATTTGAAGCGCTTGAGTTCTAAGTAGATGCTTATGTCCTAAGTAGTAAAGATTTCATATCCTTTAATACATCAATACAACAGATGACATCTATTAAAATTATAGATGTCGCCATATTGTAACTATTTAGGTTATATTGTATACTTCTAGTCAGAAACAAACTTCCAACCTATGACATCATTCTTTTGAGGAACAATATAGATGAGCGACCTACCCCAGACCAAATCCGCAGTAATAGCCCAGACGATCGAACGATGGATCAAAGACGGCACATTGGAGTGCGGCTCGTATCTGCCTTCTCAAGTGGAGCTTGCAGAACAGTTCAGAACATCCAGTCGTCCGATCCGGGAAGCGCTGAAGGTTCTTGAAGCCCGAGGATTGGTAATCCTTTCCCAGGGACGACGAGCTCAGATTCGCTCCAACAACCTCGACCACTACGTGATGAGCGTCTCCTCAACGATTCTGAACAGTGATATCAGCCACTCCAAATTGTTGAAGAATCTGATGCAGGTGCGCCTCACCGTCGCCAGCAGCGCCGCGCGCAACTTTTCCCGCCTTGAAGGAAGAAAACGATATCTCACCCGGCTCTGGGCCGCCAGCAGACAGATGGAAGTCTCGCTTCCAGACATCTATGCCCGAGAGGCTCAAGCGACCCAAATCTTTCTCGATGCCGAAATGGATTTTCACCACACGCTGGTGATGGCGAACAACAATCAGATCTTAAGCTCAATCTATGAAAACCTCTGCCCCCTCCTTGACCAGGCGATGCGTTCAATCCGCTTCAGCGCCGGTCAACTGGACAAACGGGCGAAAAACTATACTTACCTCTGTGAAGCGTTGGAAAATGGACAGACGGATCTTGCGGTCGCCTTGGTGATGGTCACGCTCTCCACCTTGGAGGATAAAGTCCTCGATCACTATCCTGAGGAACGGCGCCGAGCCTCGAACGCCTAATCGTGCTATACTCGCTTCATGCACACCCTCATTGAACTCAGACACGCTACCGTCCAGCGCCTCGGTCAGCGGATTCTGGATGACGTCTCCCTGACCGTCAAGCAGAACGAGCACGTCGCGATCATCGGCCCCAACGGGGCGGGAAAGTCGACGCTGGTCCAAACGCTCAGCATGGAAGTCCATCCCCTCCATACCCCTGATTTCAAACGAATCCTCTTTGGCAGATCCCGGTGGCAGATCCTGGAACTGAGAAAACATCTCGGCATCGTATCGGAGAGCCTTCAGCATGTATGTGCTTCCACCTACAAAGCGTGGGAAATCGTCGTCAGCGGCTTCTTCAGTTCAATCGGTCTGGACTTCCACCATCTCGTCCATGAGACGCACCTCGAACGGGCGAGAAAGGTCATGAGCACCTACGGGATTCTTTGGCTGTGGGAAAAACAGATGAACCGCCTCTCCAGCGGGGAAGCACGCCGAGTTCTGCTGGCCCGGGCAGCGGTCCATGAACCGGAGGTGATGCTCCTCGATGAAGCGGGCGCATCACTGGATTTTTCCAGCCGTCACACTTATCGCAAAAGCCTCGAACAGCTCGACAGGGAGGGAAAAACGATCATCCTCGCCACCCATGAGCTCAGTGAAATCATTCCGGCGATCAATCGAGTGGTGGTGATGAAAAACGGTGCAATCGTCGCCGACGGTCCGAAAGCGGAGATTCTCAATGAAGAGCTCCTCCGAAAAGTGTATGAGGCGCCGATCTACCTCGATTACCGAGATGGCCTTTATTCGGTGTGGTCTTAAGCGCTTCGGTTGGTGTATACTTGGGTATACGATACAAAGCGAGGGTACCTCATGAAACGTTGTTCGATTATCATCCATAGTGTCAGTGGCAATTGTTTTATCATCGGAAACTATCTGAAAGAATTGATGGCGGAACGGAACGTCGATGCTCGTCTTTATCGAGTTGACGACCCCGATCTTCACATCTGGGCAAACACCCAGGAGACGACCAACGAGTTCTACGAAGACATCTGCGAGCTTCCGCTGGTCGGAGACTCCACCCTGCACAAGAGCGACATGATCATCCTCGGCGGGCCGACCCGATTTGGAAACATCTCGGCGGAAATGAAGACGTTTCTCGACACCACCTTGCCGCTCAGCAAGAACAAAAGCCTGGAGACGAAGTTCTTCGCCTGCTTCACTTCCTGCTCAAACTCGACGTGCGAGGGGGCGCACACCCTCGACTCCCTGATCTACTGGGCGCAATCGATGGGCATGCTCCACATCCCCTTTGGTGTCCAGTATGAACTGGAGTTCAGCGATCAACCGGTATCGGGAATCGTGCACCTTGCCGGCAAGGAGGATTCGATTCGCCCCGGAGATCGGCTTGGTCATGAGCTGGAAGTGTATGCCGACATCCTCGCCGCCTACATCCAAGAAGATTAGTCTTTACCGAAAAGCTGTTTGAGTTTATGAAGCCACCGGCCGACAAGGTTTTTGCCATAGCGCGCCTTGTAATCGCTGGTGGCGCTTTGAATGCTCACCTCATGACTTCCGCTCATATGCTTGAGGTTGTCCCAGTGGCGAACGATCCACATATACAAATCCCCTTCCGTATTTCCGGGGAAAGAGGATAGCACCCCCTGCTTCCGAACCTCGGAGATGATCGGCTCATAGACGGTCTGATACCAGGAGATCGCTCCCTCCTTGAAGGTAAGCTCCTGTTCGCTGTCCTCGTTGAGAAAATACTTGTGGACCAATATATGATTCACCAGCTCGGCATAGGAACCGGCGTTGGAGAACACAATCTGATCTATGGGAAGGCAATCGACGTCATACTGCTCCAGAAAGCGTTTGCGCTCATAGTAGACGACCCTTCTGCGCAGTTGTTTCATCGTCAATCCCGGTTCGAGAGGAATCTCGCTGTCCAGCTCGACGACTTCGGCGTCGATGAACTCAACTCCCTGGGTCTTGGCGACGGAGACCCGGTGGTTGCCGTCTCGAACAAAATACCACTCTCCAAGCTTATACACGGAGATCGGCGGAAGAATCACATACTTCTTCGTCGCCAGGTCGATCGAGCGCCATCGGGCGCGAAGAAGTTCTTTCTTCGGATAGAACGCCAAGGAGAAATCCTGATAGCGCCCCTCGCTCCCGATGATATTCTTTACCGGAATCGTCTGCATCCCCCGGTATGTTTCGTTTTTCGGTTTGATCAGCTCCGTTACCGCATAGAGACTCAACAAGTCGGAGTTCTTGCGAACCAGGGAAGAAAGGATCGATTGAATACGACCTCTGCTTTTGGCTTTCTCAAAATCTTCATTTGTCTGAGTGAACAGATCGGCAAACATCCTAGACATCTGTTTCTCCTCCGAGTTGATCATCTTCAAGCAGATGGTTTCTAAAAATATTGATCACCTTCGTCTGCTTGAAGGGATGAATACGATTCGCATTGAAGTCAACCAGATGGATATGCCCGTGCAACAGGTACGCCGGTTTAAACCACTTCATGAATAACAGAAACGAGGAAAACCCTTTGTGCGGCAAATCGATTCCGTCCCCGAGACCGAGCGGCGGAGCGTGGGTAAGGAGAATATCCACATACCGGCCACGGACGATTCGATTGTAGATCAGGCGGGGCATCATCTTCACCATCCGCCGGAACATCTGAGCATCGGTGAATTGGTGCTCGCCGTTGTTGTAGCGCATCGAACCGCCAAGACCGGCGATGATGAGCTTGTTGCGCTTGTCGTAACGTACCTTTCCGTCAACGAACTCTCCGCCGAAAGGCGGTATTCCGCCGGTGTGCCGATGAAACTCATGATACGTGGGCCGGTTGTTCGAAAGGTATTGATGCAAATGTTCCTGGTTGTGGTTTCCAAAGACGAAGTAGAGGGGCTTGTTCAACATGGAGATGATGAACTCATAATACTTCAACGGCAGATCGCCCGCCGAGAGAATGAGGTCCACATCCCCATATCGGGTGGTGATATGTTCGGAATAAATGAGAGGATCGGCTTCATCACTGATACAAAGAATTTTCATGCCTACCCTATAGTATACCCGCAATCAAGGGTGATGACCGCCCCGCTGAGGGCGGTGTTTTCCGCCATGAAGAACAGGGCATGGGCGACCTCCTCGCTTTGAACCATCCGCTTCAGGACGCTTCTCTTTTCGAAGACCTTTCGAATTTCGTTCGATTCATCGAGGTATGGGGCGGAAACGAGACCCGGGGCGAGCGCGTTGACTCGAATCCTCGGAGCAAGCTCGGCCGCCAAGCTTCTGGTGTACGAGATGACTGCGCCTTTGGACGCATCATAGTGGGTCGTCGAGCCGAACGTCGGCATAATCGCGTTGATCGAGGTGATGTTGATGATCGATCCACCCTCTTTCAATCTGGGTAGGACCGCTTTGGTAAGCCGAAAGAGACCTGTGACATTCACATCCAAGATTCTGCTTACCTCATCGTCCTCCAACGATCCGGTCAAAAAAGAAGAGAAGATTCCGCTGTTGTTGATCAGAAGATCCAACTCGCCCATCGATCGTACCGCATCGGTGATTGAACTCTTGTCCTGAACGTCCAGATGAAGAGCGGTAACCGAAGGGGCAAGCTCTTCTTCAAGAGCCTCGGCCTTTTCTTTACCGGTATTATATCCAAGATACACATGCCACCCTCTTTGAGTGAAATACCGAACGGCCGCTTCTCCGATCGTGGAGGTTCCTCCACTGATCAGCATCGTTTTCATCGGACCAGCCTCCTCGTTTTCGGATGCCGGTCGACAAACGCCTCATCGGCAAGAGTGAATTCCTCTTCTTTCCAAGCCGGGCTCATCACGGTGGCGCACAAGGCCGCGCCGTTTTCGGGACGGGCGCTTTGCCACCAGAGTCCGGGAACAACGAGAATCGGATTGCTCTTATCGAGAAGATGCTCCTCTTCATTCCCATCGGGATCGATCAGGACGATCGTTACCGGAGAACCGTCAAGATGAAACCACACCTCTTCGTTTACCAGTCGATGCGTATAAGAAAAGTCCGCTTCATCAAGGGCGTAGTAGATGACGCTCCCGTCTTTGAAGGTGTGGACGCGTCGAAAGAACCCGCCCTCCCCTTCGAGGGGAAGGAGGTCGAACGTTTTGATGTACTCGGTCAGGTTCATAGGGGCCAATGACGGACGATCGCGTGAACAAGGCGGGTAAAGTCCTCTTTCACCCGTTCGCCGGTTTCCATCACCTCTTGGTGGGAAAGCCGTTGGTTCAACACCCCGGCGGCCATATTGGTGATGCAGCTGATTCCCAGCGTGCGCATGCTCATGTGGCTGGCGACGAGAGCTTCCGGCACGGTGGACATCCCGACCGCATCCGCTCCGAGGACCCGGGCGGCCCGAATCTCCGCAGGAGTCTCATACGCCGGACCGGAGAAGAACATGTACACCCCTTGTCGGACGGCGATGCCCAGCTCCCGTGCCTGAGCTTTCGCCATGTCGATCAACCCTTTATCATACGTTTCGGTCATATCAAAGAAGCGCTCCCCGAGCTGATCGGGGTTCGGTCCACGCAGCGGACTGTCCGCGATCAGCTTGATATGATCGGTGATGAGCATCAGATCTCCGACGGAAAAGGAGGTGTTCACCCCTCCGGCCGCATTGGTTACCAAGAGGTGCTTGATTCCGAGGGCTTGCATCACTTGGATCGGAAAGACCACCTGATCCATCCCATACCCTTCATAGTAGTGAAAGCGCCCCTGCATACAGAGCACCCGTTTTCCCTCCAGATCTCCGGCAACCAAGCGGCCTTTGTGCCCGAAGACCGTGGAGACGGGAAAGTGCGGAATATCCTTATAGGAAATCGTGATGCTGTTCGCTAGATTGTCCGCCAAATCACCCAGACCGCTGCCCAGAACCATTCCGATGTCAACGGGGATCTGACCGATTCGGCTGGTGATGTACATCGCCGCTTCTTGCATCTTCTTCATCAAATTATCCATTCATTCCTCCGACTCAATAGGGCTGACCACTTGCCAGCGGCGCCGCCGAACGCTTCGAGAATGCCACTAAAGCGAGGAGCGTCGCTACATAGGGGAAGATCTTGAAGTATACCGGTGGAACAATCATCAAGGACGGAATGACCTGACTGACGTTGGCGATCGTGGTGGCGATTCCGAAGAAGAACGTCGCCCCCAGGATTCCCAGCACTTTCCACTGTCCGAAGATCAGCGCCGCAATCGAAAGAAATCCGAGACCCGCCACCGTTCCGTTGAATTCGCCGCTGTAGGTGATGAGGATCACCGATCCGCCGAAGCCGGAAAGCGCTCCACTGACGATGACGCCGATATAGCGCATCAAGCGGACGTTCACTCCCGCCGAGGCGACCGCCGAGGGGTGCTCGCCGCATGCTCGGAGCCTGAGGCCGAAGCTCGTCTTGGAAAGGAGGAAATAGGAAACGAACCAGATCAGAAGACAGATCCACGTCGTCCAATACGTCTGAGTGAAGAACAGCGGTCCGATGATCGGAATCTTGGACAGGACCGGAATGTTCTTTCGGATGATTCCCATCATGATCCGGACGTTTCCGCTGCCGCTGATCGTCCGGGCTAGATACACGGTAAGCGCTCCGGCGATCATATTGATCGCTGTTCCGCTGATGACCTGGTCCGCTTTGAGGTTGATCGATGCGAATGCGTGGAGCAGACTGAACACCGCTCCGGCGACCGTCCCGGCCAGAAGACCGAGGGCAAGGGCGTTTACTCCCAGTGTCGCTTCGGTGAGCTTGATCGTCATCGCGCTGAAGAAATATCCGATGACCATCAACCCTTCCAAACCCAGGTTGGTCACGCCGCTTCGTTCACTGTAGAGACCGCCCAAGGCGGCCATCAACATGGGCATCGTATAGGCAATCGCATAGGGGAAGATGCTCGATAAGGTGCTCCACATCCTACTGCTCCTCCTTTGCACTCTTTCTTCGGCGCTTGAAGATCGACTCCCAGATCCGACCGAAGAGGACACTGGTGGCGGTAAAGTAGATGATCGTCGCGATGATCGTGTCGGCGATTTCAGGGGGAACGGAAGTCATCGCGTTCATGAACCCTTTCCCCGATTGCAGAATACCGAAGAAGAGGGAGCTGAAGAACACCCCGATCGGATTGCTTGCCCCCAGGAGCGCCACGGCGATCCCGTCAAAGCCTTGAGAAGGCAACACCCCGATTTGCATATTGCGCGAGTAGCCGGTATAGAAGGTAAGGCCGGCAAGACCGGCAAGGGCACCTGCGATCATCATCGAGATGACTACGTTGCGATTGACTCTGATTCCCGCATATTCGGCACAGTGGCGGTTGAATCCGACCGCCTTGAGGCCGAAACCGAGGGTCGTCTTATCGAGGATGAACTTGACCAGGATCACGCAGACGATCGCGATGAAGAATCCGAGGTTCATATATGATCCGTGAAAGAGCTTGGTGAGCCACGGAGCCCGAAGGGATTGGGTGATCGCGATCGAAGCGCTTTCGGTCTCTAAAGACGGTCCTTTGAGATACGCGGGAACGAAATAGTACACCGACCAGTAAGCGATCCAGTTCATCATGATCGTCGCGACGACCTCGTGCACGTTGAAACGGGCTTTCAAGATGCCCGGAATCACGCCCCAGATCGCTCCGCCAAGCAGGCCGCTGCCGATCAGGACGACAAGAAAGAGAGGACGGGGAAGGAACACCTTATGCGCCACGATCGTGGCGCAGAGTCCGCCAACGAGCATCTGGCCGGAAGCTCCGATATTGAACAGACCTGTTTTGAACGCAAACGCTACCGAGAGACCGACAAGCATCAGGGTCGTGGCGGTCGCCATCGTATTTCCGATCCGCTCGATGTTCATCAACCCGCCCCGGAAGAGGTAGGAGAACCCGCTAAACGGGTTGGAGCCGATCATCGCCATCAAGATCGCTCCGGCGACCAAGCCGAGAATCACTGCGCTGACCGCCATGAGAAACGTATTGCTGCCAAGACTTTCTTTTCTTCTTATCTTACTCATTCCCCGCTCCTTTCGCGTCAATTCCCGTCATCATCAGGCCGACTGTCGCTTCATTGGTTTCATTGGGCAAGACGACATCCATGATCTTGCCGGAGTGCATCACCGCGATCCGGTCGGAAAGGTTGAAGATCTCATCCAGTTCAAAAGAAACAAGGAGCACGGCGTGGCCTTTATCTCGGTGGGCCACCAGTTGGGAGTGAATATATTCGATCGCCCCGACATCCAGACCTCGGGTCGGTTGTACTGCAATCAGCAGCTGGGGATTGGCAACCATCTCTCGTCCGACGATGAGTTTTTGCTGGTTTCCTCCGCTGAGTTTGCCGGCATTGGAGAAGATTCCTTCACCGCTGCGGACATCAAATTGATCGACGACCGTCTGGGCGTATTCCTGCAAGTATTCAATATTCAGCAATCCTCGCTTCGAAAATGGGGGATGGTAATACTCTTTGATCGCGACATTGTTGTACACGGCACTTGTGAGGACCAGTCCGCGCCTCTGGCGGTCCTCGGGGATATGCCCCATTCCGATCTCGTTTCGCGTTCGAATCGGAGCGTTGGTGATATCGTTGCCGTCAAGGGAGACGGCCCCGCTTTCAATCGGTCTCAGCCCCGTGATCGCTTCGATGAGCTCGCTTTGGCCGTTGCCGTCCACTCCGGCGATTCCCACGATTTCCCCACTGCGGACAAAGAGCGAAAGATCTTTCACCGCCGGCACTTTTTTATTCCCCAGAACGGTAAGATCATGGATATCCAAGATGACTCGCCCGACTTGGGCTGGCTTTTTTTCAACTTTGAAACTCACCGGCCGGCCGACCATCATCGCGGCCATTTGAGCCACCGGCGTCTTTGCGACATCGACCACATCGATGAGCTTTCCTCGACGGATGATCGTACAGCGGTCGGCGACCGCTTTGATTTCCGCCAATTTATGGGTGATGAGGATGACACTCTTCCCTTCTTTGACGAGGTTGCGCATGATCTGCATCAGCTCGTCAATCTCTTGCGGAGTAAGCACCGCTGTCGGCTCGTCAAAAATAAGAATCTCCGCATCCCGGTAGAGCATCTTCAAGATCTCTACCCGTTGCTGCATCCCGACGGTGATGTCCTCGATGACCATATCCGGATCGATATTGAGGCCATACCGGGCCGAAAGCTCGACGATCCGCTTGGATGCGGCTTTTCGGTTAAGGATGAACCCTCCCTCTTTCCCGAGGATGATGTTTTCGGTAACGGTGAAGTTGTGAACCAACTGAAAGTGCTGGTGCACCATTCCGATTCCCAGGTCGTTCGCGTCATTGGGGTCCCTGATCTGGACCTCTTTTCCGCGAACCTTGATCGTTCCTTCATCAGCTTGATAGAGCCCGAAAAGGATGCTCATCAACGTCGACTTTCCCGCTCCGTTCTCGCCCAGAATCGCATGGATTTCTCCTTCGAGGACTTGGAGCGTGATATTATCGTTCGCCACGATTCCCGGAAACTCCTTGCGGATATTCAACATTTCAATTACATGGTTCATTACAACCCCCGGATTGAGGAGAAGGGCCACCCCAAGCAAGGTGGCCCATACACAAACATGCCTTCAATTACTTGAACAGACCGTCGCCTTTATCAGCAACCTTGACCTCGCCGCTCTTCAGCTTGGCGAAGACTTTGGCCACTTCATCCATGACGCTCTTGTCCAAGTTGGGGTTTTCCACCGGAATTCCGACACCGTCGTTCGTCGCATCGAGATGGAGAATCTCTCCGCCGGGGAACCTGCCGTTGAGCTCATCTACGATCATATCGTAGGAAGCGCGATCGAGATACTTCATCGCGCTGGTGAGAATGATCGACTTGCCGTTGGGCATGAGACCTTCGGCGTACTGGTCGACGTCAACGCCGATCACCCATACCTTCTGTCCGCTGCTTCCGCGGTTTTTGGCTTCGTTGATGACACCGACGCCGACACCGCCGGCGGCCGCGAAGATTACATCAACACCACGGTCGTACATCGCTGCGGCGATCTGCTGGCCGGCGCTGATATTGTCGAAGGTTCCCTGATAGAGATTGTTCACCTGATCCATCCGGATGTTGGTCTTGTAATTGGCGTTTGCGTAGCGCACTCCCTGCTGGAAGCCCCAGTTGAACTTCTGGACGGCGGGAATCTCCATTCCGCCGATGAACCCGAAATCGCCATCCTTAATCTGGAGCGCCGCGGCCAAACCTGCGAGGAAGCCGGATTGGTGCTCAGCCCAATAAAGACCCACGACGTTCTTTTCAATGCGGAATACGGAGTAGTCGGCGCTGTGCGGCTCACCGTCGAGGATGACGAACTTCGTATTCGGATACTTGTCCTGTGCTTCGAAAAGGGCGGTCTCGAACTTGAATCCCGGGCAAATGATCATCGTGTACCCGGCATCGACAAGGTTGCCGATCTCTTTGAGGTAATCGGCTTCGGTGGTTCCTTGCGGCTTGAGATACTTCACATCCAGATTGAAGTCCTTTTGGGCGCGAACGATTCCTTCCCAAGTCCCCTGGTTGAAGGATTTGTCATCAATGGTTCCCGCGTCGGTTACCATTCCAACTCTGAGGGCGGATTTTCCCGCCTCTTTCGTTCCTTGGGCGAAGAGGGAGAAACTCAACGCCAAGAGAACACAGAGCACTGCAAACAATTTTTTCATGCTTTTACTCCTTATTGGATCTCATGTGATCTTTACACGTAAATTCATTCTACAAGGGCGGGTGTCAGATGTCAAATTAAAGAAGGAAAAGACCAAAATAAAATATCGCTCCGCGGAGGGTACTTTATAAGGGAAAGCAGAAATCCCTCCCAGGGCGAAAACAATCCAATAGTCACTTCGAAAGCTTTTCGCGCTCCAAGGCTGCAAGGATGTAGGGGCCTACACCCTTGAAGTCATCGACGAATTGCGGTTCTTTGAAGCAGTAGTGAAGAGAACCGTCACGATAGGGGTTTCCCCCGAGCCCCGCCACGCTGCAAATGTCTCCAAGATGATACTCCCCATCTTCATCAACGCTCAAATAGCGCTTTTCGATCCCGTCCAGTGCTTTAAGAGCGCATGCTTGAATCTTGGAATCATTATTGATTCCCAAGCTCACCATCCTCAGAAGCGTATAGGCGAACATTGCGCTTGCTGAAGTTTCTTTGTAGTTTCCTTCCGCTTCACCTCGGTCGACAACCTGGCAGAACATCCCGTCGGGTTGTTGGAATGCCAGGATATCGCCCATCAGCGTATTGAGGATCTTCTTCAGCGGATCGGAAAGCGGATTATCGGTTGATATGATCGCGATGATGTCAACGACCGCCATCGCATACCACCCGAGCGCCCTTCCCCAGAAATGGGGAGAAAGCCCCGTTTCGATGTCGGACCAGCGCATTCTCCGCGACTCGTCCCATGCATGGTAGAGCAACCCGGTTCCGGAATCCCGAAGCGTTGCATACACCCCTTCAATCTGGGCGACAAGATCCTCGATGATGCTCCGTTGATCGACATGCTTCGCGTAGAGGGCGGAGAACGGTCCTTGCATATAGACTCCGTCCAGCCATACTTGCCACGGATAGATCTGCTTGTGCCAGTAGATTCCGCTACGGGTCCTCGGCTGGTTGATCAGCTGTCCGCGAAGGACGTGAGCAGCTTTGATGAATCGCTGTTCTCCGGTTTTCTCGTGCAAGAAAAAGAGATTCCGTCCGGGATTGATCATATCAAGGTTGTTCTCGCCCGCTCGATAGTTCTTGATCGTTCCATCCTCCTTGATGAACGGGTCATACATCGAATACGCCCAATCAAAGAAGGATGTTCGTTGATAGTATTCACCCACCTCCAAGATTGCGGTAATCGCCAATCCATGCTCATAATGCCAGCGCATCTGAGCCGGTTGATATCGATTGATGACACTTCTAGCCATTTCCAAGGAGTAGTTCTTCGTCATAATTCAATTCCAAGACGCATGAGTCTGACCGAGCCGGTCAGACTCATTGGGCGAATCCCCTAGTTCAAGAGATTGTTTTCTTTCATGAATGCCACTCCGGCATCATTCCATGCTTGTCCGCCGAGCTTTTTGAACTCTTCAAGCCAAGCGTTCCGGTTTGCCTGATTTGACGTACACTTGCCCAAACCAACATTATCGGGATTGACCCGTGTATAGGTCTCATTTCGCAGATACTCCCGGTTCTCCTGATAGGCGATCTCTTTCCACAACGTGACGGAGGTTCCGGTATGAATCGAGGCAAGAACAAGGGCGATTTTTTTCATCTTCTCGTGATCGACTATACCATAGCCAACTTGCATCTTGACAGTATTTGGCAGCACTTATATGCTCTGAAACAATGTTTCATTTCCAAACCATAGAGGCTCGGCTCATCTCTTTGAATAGTGCACTTGAACGAATCATGCCCCTCATCCCGATCGGGGGCGTGGTTGCCGGTCTGCTCTTCTACCGGGTATTTGCTCCGCTGAAACCGATCGTGAACGCGCTGTTCGCCTTCATCACGTTTTCCAGCGCATTGGCGATCAGCCCGAAACGATTTTTCGGTGCGCTTACCAAGATAAAACCGATCGCGCTCTTTTTGCTGTGGGCGAGCGTCATCATGCCGCTGCTTTCATTCACACTAGCGAGCCTTCTCTTCACCGACCCGAACCTCGTAACCGGCTTCGTCCTTCTGACGTCGATTCCCACTGCGATGGTCGGATATGTCTGGTCGGGAATCTACCACGGCGATGAGCCCCTCTCTTTGGTGCTGATTCTCGTCTCGACATTGCTGGGACCGATCCTCACTCCGCTCACCGTAAAGATTTTCGCCCAAAAAACCGTTTCGATCGACACCAGGGCGATGATCATAAGTCTGTTGATGATGATCGTTCTTCCCTCCTTGGTGGGAATGCTCGTCAACCATACCGTAGGGGACAAGAGAACGAAGAAAATTACTCCTTCCCTGAAGCTGTTCACGAAGATCGCTTTATTCGCGATCGTGACGATCAATATTTCCCAAATCGCTCCGACGCTTCTAAAGAAGGCGACGCTTGCCTACATCCCGATCGCCCTGCTTGCCGCCACCTTGGCGTTACTGGGATTTCCTGCATCACACGCTCTCGGAAAGCTTGCCCGTCTCCCCCTTGAAGAAAGTAAAAGCCTGACGTTCGCCGCTTCGATGCGGAATATCAGCGCTTCCATGGTGCTCGCGATCAATTACTTCCCTCCGATGACGGCTCTTCCGATCATTTTTGGAATCATTACTCAACAATCGATCTGTGCGATCATGGCCTCAGTGCTCTATGGACCGAAACGCAAGGAGCACCTCAAATGAAAGGGGTTGATGTGAAAGCGATCCGAATCCGTCCCGAAGACACCGTCGCGGTAGCGGTCCGCTCCCTCAAAAAGGGCGAAACGATCATCATCGGATCATTCGTCACGACCTTGGTCGAGGATATCGATGGAGGACACAAGATCGCCTTGACTGCGATCAGGAAAGGGCAGCCAATCATCAAATATGGGGCTCCGATGGGCGTTGCAGCAAAAGATATCGGTGTCGGCGAGCACGTGCACACCCATAACACCTCAACGCTGTTGCGTGAACGCGCCGAATATCACTACGATCGAAAGGTCCGTGATGCATTCCGACGGGAAGCGGATCGGCGGGCGAAGCGATGGGAAGACTCCATTCCGACGATCGAGGCGTTCGAGCGGTTGAACGGGAAGATCGGAATCCGCAATGAGATCTGGATCGTTCCCACGGTGGGGTGCGTGAACATGACCGCGGAGCGCATCGCCAAGTGGGCGGAGAAGAACCTTCCGAAAAACGAGCACTACGAGGGGACCTACGCGTGGACCCATCCCTTCGGTTGCTCCCAGCTTGGGGATGACCATGAAGCGACCCGGACCATTCTGGCGGACCTGGTCCATCATCCCAACGCCGGTGGGGTCCTCATCCTCTCCCTCGGCTGTGAAAACAACACCCCCGAGTCCTTCAGGGAGCTCGTCGGAGCGGTTGATTCCAAGCGAGTGAAGTTCCTCACTTCCCAAGCGGTGGAGGATGAGCTTGAAACCTCGTATGCGCTCATCCGGGAGCTGTATGATGAAATGCAGAACGATACCCGGACGACCGTAGGAACGGACCGACTTGTCGTCGGATTCAAATGCGGAGGATCCGATGGATACTCCGGCATCACCGCAAACCCCTTGGTCGGGTATTTCTGTGATGAACTGACCGCGATGGGCGGCAGCGGAATCCTCACCGAAGTTCCGGAGATGTTCGGTGCGGAGCAGCTGTTGATGAACCGGGCGAACGATGAGGCGGTATATGAAAAGATCGCTGCGCTGATCGACGACTTCAAACGATATTTCGTCAAACACGATCAGGTCGTGTATGAAAACCCCTCGCCCGGAAACAAGGAAGGCGGAATCACGACGCTTGAGGACAAGAGCCTCGGGTGTATTCAAAAAGGGGGAACGGCGATCATCACAGACGTCATCCCCTACGGAGGCCGAGCAAATGAGCGGGGACTGACCCTTCTTTCGGGACCGGGGAACGATATCGTCTCCACCACCGCCCTTACGGCGGCCGGGGCGCACATCATCCTTTTCACCACCGGTCGAGGGACTCCCCTCGGATCCCCCGTTCCAACGGTGAAGCTTGCTTCCAACACGGCTTTGGCGGAAAAAAAGCCCCATTGGATCGATTTTGACGCCGAACGATTGCTTAGGGAAGAGCAAAAGGTTGTAGTTGACGATTTTATTGATATGATGAGAGAGATCGCCAGCGGCAAGAAACTGGCGAGAAATGAAGAACACGGATACCGTGAGATTTCAATCTTTAAAGATGGGGTGGTTCTGTAACCCCCATAAAAAGGAGTTCCTGCGATGAAACGGTTTATGGGAGATGATTTCCTCTTGCAAAACAAGAGTTCCGAGCGGCTCTACCATGAGTTTGCGAAGAATCAGCCGATTTACGATTATCATTGTCATCTGATACCAAGTGAGCTGGCGACAAACAAACGCTTCACCACGATTACCGACATGTGGCTGGGCGGAGACCACTACAAGTGGCGAATGATGCGGGCCAACGGCATTTCCGAGGATCTCATAACGGGAAAGAATGCCGACCCGTATGACAAGTTCCTCGCTTGGGCGAGAACGATTGAAAAACTGATGGGCAACCCGCTCTATCACTGGACCCATCTGGAGCTGAAGCGTTACTTCCGGATCGATGAAGTATTCAACGAAAAGAGCGCGAAAGCGATTTACGATGAAACGAACCGCCAGCTTCAAACCAACCCCAACCTTTCAGTCAAGGGAATCCTCAAGCAGTTCAAAGTGTACGCCCTCGGGACGACGGATGATCCGGCAGATGATCTGGCATGCCACAAGGAGATCGCCGGCCAAAAAGATTTTCCGACCCGCGTCATGCCTTCCTACCGTCCCGACAAAGCGCTCGCCATTGATAATCCCGCGTTCCCGGAGTATCTGAGCACGCTTGCCGCTTCTGCGAGCATGACGATTACCAATCTTGACGATCTCATCACCGCGCTGATCAAGCGGCTCGACTTCTTCGTCGAGATGGGGTGTCGAGCCAGCGACCACGCCCTAGTCACGACACCATCCCTTTTCCGGAGTGAAGAAAACGTCGCAAAGGTCTTTGCCAAACGTCTGAAAGGCGGGAACCTTTCCAAGGAAGAGGTCGAAGCGTATAAGACCTATGTGCTCACCCGCCTCGCCAAAGCATACAAGAAGCGGGATGTCGCGATGCAGCTGCACTTCGCGGCGATTCGGAACAACAACAGCATGATGTTCGATAGGCTCGGACCGGATACCGGCTACGATGCTTCCCATGACAAGGAGCTGGCCGAAGGGCTTTCGGCGTTCCTGAACAACCTTTCCAAAAGCGGTGAGGTTCCCAAGACCATTCTCTACACGCTCAATCCCAAGGACTACTACTCCCTTGCCACGCTGATGGGTTGCTACCAAGACGGCCGACCCGGAAAGATGCAGCTTGGTTCGGCGTGGTGGTTCGCCGACCACAAAGACGGGATGGAGGAGCAGATGAAGATCTTGGGAAACGTCGGCCTTCTCTCACGCTTCGTCGGAATGCTGACCGATAGCCGCTCCTTCCTCTCCTACTCCCGGCACGAGTACTTCAGAAGGATTCTTGCCAATATCTTCGGGACATGGATGGAAGATGGTGAAATTCCCGACGATATCGATATAGTCGGCAAGATCGTCAGTGATATCTCGTTCAATAACGCCAAAACGTATTTTGAGGGATGATGATGAGTGAACAACCGGGAACCAGCGGAGTAATTCGAACGATCATGATCTTGGAGACGCTTTCGCGCTACCAGTCGATCAATCTCGAAAGCCTTTCCAAGGAGACGAAGCTCCCGAAGGCGACGCTTCTGCGCTTTCTTTCGACATTGGTGAACCTTGGCTATGTCTATCGCGACCCGCACGACCTCTACAGTCTGACGCTGAAGATGTTCAGCGTGGGTTCACGGGGCTTGGAGCACTTGGATCTGATCAACCTCGCGAGGCCCATCGCCCAGCACCTGAGCGAAGAGCTGGGCGAGACGGTTCACATGGGAGTCCTCGAAGAGGACAGCGCGGTGTATGTTCTGAAGAAGGAATCCTCTTATACGATCCGGATGTACAGCCGGGTGGGAAAAACCATTCCGCTCTACTGCACCGCGATCGGGAAAGTTCTCCTGGCGGATATGGAGGATGAAGAGATCGCCTCCTACCTCGAACGGGTCAAGCTCAAAGCGTTCACTCCCAACACCCTCACCAGCAAAGAAGCGCTTCTCGGAGAACTTGAAGAGGTCCGTATCCTGGGTCGGGCGATGGACAACGAAGAGCACGAGATGGGAACGCTGTGCATCGGCTCTCCGATTCGCGATCATAGCGGAAAGGTGATCGCGGCGATGAGCGTCTCCTGGCCGCTTTTCCGCTTCGACTCCGAGCAGACCGAACGAATGGGTCAGGCGATCCAGGAAGCGACCGCCCGCATTTCGAGGCTCATGGGGTACACGGGCGGGTGATGATGCTCCTCCATCCCCTTCCCCTCTTCTTGTTTCCTCTTGGAAGGATAGGGTAAAGTGTTCCCATGAATACGATACGTTGGGGAATCATCGGATGCGGGCGTTTCCCCGATATCGGCTCGCACGCTCTCGATCTGATCGACTTCCTCCTCGGACCGATCGTTGAGGCTCAAGGAATGGGAGCGAACCGGAGCGGAATGTTCGTCTTCAACACATACATCGATGACGACCGGACGACGATTCACTGCGAAAAGGGAGATCTCATCTACTCGGTCCTCGGTCTTACGCAACCGATCGTGACCCGAACGAAACAGGGCGTCGAATCCATCGCAGGAGATTCTCCGCCGGCTCATGTCGCCCAACCGCTTATTCAAACGGTGGTTGATGAGTTCTTGGGCATCGGCACCTGCCCTTCGACGGGCGAGTCGGCCTTGCGAACCGATTGAATTGCCAATACGATCTAGTGATCGTGCTCATCATCCTTTTCAATTCCACTGTGGAGGAAGTGATGGAGCATTTCGTCAATCACCTCATCGAGCTCCGCGTCCCGTTTCCCTTCGAAGACCATCACTCCCATATTGGGCCCGATCTTGGTGAGCAGCGGCAACGTCCGGCGACCGTAGCAGTGGATCGCTTGAGGCTTCACTCCACGGTCCACTATCGCAAGAAAGCGATCGACGAATACGTCGTAATCTTTCTCGAACTCGTCAAGCATATATACATCGAGGATCTGATGGGTCTGGGGATCGTAGAGAAGATAGAAAACCGGGAACGTCGGCTCATCAAACTTCTCGCTGGATACGGGAGCGGGAAAGATTCCCGTCGCCATGTAAAAAATCTTCCCGCTTTTGGCTTTCATCGATTTGTAGTAGCGTCGCTGTTCGGCATCGGCGAAGTCCGATACCGGGAACGTGTTTTCATAATTCCACGCTTCAAACAGAATCTTATCAAGAATCACTTCATCTCCCCTGACCGTCAGGAAGGGAATATATTCATCTTTCTTCGAACCGCCGGAAACCTGATCATGCCAGACCGCGATCGCCCGGTTTTTCGGATGTTGTTTCCTAATCTCCAACAGTCGGTTGATGAGGTGAAGAATCGCCCGGAAGATCTGGATAAACTCTTTCGCCTCTTCTTCGTCGATGATCCCGGGAAGACAATACTCCTTCTTGCTTCGGAATACGGGAGCCGCCGTCTCTTCAAAGGCGACACCGCTTTCCTCCAGCCACGCTTCATCGGTTTCAAACACATCGTCTTCCCCCTCGAGGGGAACAACGCTGTAAAGCGAATCCATCGCTTGCTGATATTCGAAGAACTCCAACTCATCCTCGGTATCTTCATGTTCGAGGAACTCGAGAAAATTTGTAAGTCCCTGCTTGCCGCGATTCGCCACCACCACTCCGTCGCCGAGAGTTACATAGTAGGTCTTTCGATTCGCCAGTGAAACCGCGAACAGATCCTCTTCAAAGAAGAGGCCGTCAAGGTTGACGCTGAACGTCGCTTTCGCAAGAGCATATAATTCCGCAAGAAGGTTTCTATCCATGATCCCAGTCTAGTGAAAATAACGAAGTTGTCAAATCGTCTTGTCTCAGCCCTTGCTTTCCCGATGTCATGCTTCTACCATCGAACCTGCAAAGGAACGATCCATGACTCCACTTGAAAAACTTGCCAACGCAAAACGCTTTGATATGAAAAGGAACCCCATACCCCAGCGTCATTATCTGCGCCCGCTTACCTGGCTGCTCAGTTATCCGGAGGTATGGCTGCGGCGCCTGACCATCACGAGGAGAAGGACGGAAGGCATCAAGCCGCCGTTCCTCCTGCTCTGTACCCATATGGCGTTCATCGACTTCAAAGTGACGACAGCCGCCCTCTTCCCCCACCGAGCGAACTACGTAGTCGCGATCGACGGATTCATCGGTCGTGAATGGCTCTTGAGAAACGCCGGTGGAATCTGCAAACGCAAATTCACCAATGACCTCCAAGTCGTGCGGCACATCAAAGAAGTCCTGCACTCCAATGGCGACGTTCTCGCCCTGTATCCGGAGGCACGATATTCCCTCTGCGGGACCACCGCCGTTCTGCCCGATTCGCTGGGGAAGATCTGCAAGCTGCTGGGTGTTCCCGTGGTCATGCTCAATATGCACGGACACTACTTGAACAGTCCCGTCTGGAACCTGAAAAAACGGGGCGTTCCGATCGCAAGCGACCTCTTTTTGATCGCCGATGTAAAGGAAACGGAATCCCTCTCGGTCGATGAGCTCAATGCGAGGATCCGCAGCGCGTTCGAATACGATGAGTATCGATGGCAAAAAGAAAACAGGATCGCGATCACCTTCAAAAAACGAGCGGAAGGATTGCACAAGATCCTCTATCAATGTGCCCACTGCCATACTGAATATGAGATGCATTCTTTCGGTTTCCACATCGCGTGCAGAGCATGCAGAAAGGAGTGGGAAATGGGAATCCACGGCGAGCTCAGCGCCTCGAAACCCGCTGAAGATGAAACAGTTCCGATTACCGAGTTTTCCCATATCCCCGATTGGTATGAATGGGAGCGAAGCAATGTCCGCCGGGAGATCGAGGAAGGAACATACACCCTCGACGTGCCGGTGATGATCGAAGCGCTGCCCAATGCACGGGGATATATTCCCATCGGAATGGGGCGCCTCGTTCATGACATGAACGGCTTCACGTTGGAAACGGAGGGGCTGTACCTTCATAAAGACGTTTCTTCGATGTACAGCTGCCACATCGAATATGAATACAAGGGAAAAGGCGATTGCATCGATCTTTCGACGTTTGATGATACGTACTACCTCTATCCGAAAGAAAAGCCCTTCGCGGTGACCAAGGTTGCCTTGGCCACGGAAGAGCTGTTCTTTCACGCCAGGAAAACGGTCAGCGCTGAACCCGACCCGATCCGTCCCCTTTGACGAGCGCCTTCACCTCGTTCAAGGTGGTCAGGTTGAAGTCGCCGCTGATCGAGTGTTTCAGAGCGGACGCGGCGACCGCGAAGTTGATCACATACTCCTCATCATCTCCGTACTCGCTCAAGGCGTAAATCAAGCCTGCCGAGAAGGAGTCTCCTCCACCGACCCGATCGACGATGTCGGTGATCTCATAGGAACGGGAAAGATAGAATCCGGTCTTTCCGTTGAGAGCGGCGCTCCAGCCGTTCACATCCGCACTGCGGCTTTCACGCAAGGTCACACCGATGACGCTGATATTCGGGAACTGCTTTTTCACCTCTTCGGTGAGCGTTTTATAGACGTTGGTATCCAATTCGCCGGAAGTGACATCGACGTTCGCTTCGATTCCCAGGCACTTCTGGATGTCCTCTTCATTGGCGATGATCACATCCGCATAGGTCGTCAGCTCGCGCATCACTTCCACGGCGGTTTTGCCCCACTTCCACAGCTTCCTGCGATAGTTGAGATCGATCGATACCGTCACTCCCTGCTTCTTCGCCTCTTTCAGAGCCGCCAAGGTCGATGCCGCCGCTTCCGCGCTGATTGCCGGAGTGATTCCCGTAACGTGAAGCCACGCCGCACCTTTGAGGATCTTGACAAAATCGAAATCGCTCGGCTTCGCGGTGGCGATCGAGCTTTCGGCGCGGTCATAGACAACGAGGCTCGGTCGCTGGTTCGCCCCGGTCTCGAGGAAATAGATTCCTACTCGCCCTTCGTCGGTTCTAAGAATCGCTGAAGTATCCACCCCAAAGCTCCGAACCTCTCTTACTGCCGCTTCCCCGATCGCATTCTTCGGCAGAGCGGTTACGAACTGGGCGTTTTTACCGAGCAAGGAGAGCGAAACGGCGACGTTCGCCTCTCCCCCGCCGAATGTAGCCTCCAGAGCGGGACTCTGGAAAAATCGTTCATGACCCGGACTTTTAAGGCGAAGCATGATTTCACCAAATGTTACAAATTTTTTACTCAAGGTTTTCCCTCCTTATCTCTTGCTATTACCCACTATAGAGAGTATAGTTCACACTGTCAATGTATTTTGAAACACTGTTTCATATTTAAGAAGGAGGCATTGCAATGTCTGATGCTCTGATGAAAAAAATCCAGCTTCTCGGTCTGGTTCCCGTCGTTAAAATAGATGACGCCGCCAAGGCGGTACCCCTTGCCAAAGCGATGATCTCCGGCGGTCTGCCCGTTGCGGAAGTCACCTTCAGAACCGCCGCGGCGGAAGAGGCGATTTCCAATATAGCCAAAGCGGTGCCCGAGATGCTCCTCGGAGCCGGGACGGTAACCAGCGTCGAGTTTGCAAAGAAGGCGGTCAAGGCCGGAGGCAAATTCATCGTTTCCCCCGGCTTCAATCCCGAGGTCGTCGATTGGGCGCTTGCAAACAACATCCCGATCGTTCCGGGGGTCTGCACCCCGAGCGATATCGAAGCGGGCTTGAGCCGCGGTCTTTCCGTCCTCAAGTTCTTCCCCGCCGAAGCGAGCGGTGGAGTCGATATGCTCAAAAACTTTGCCGGGCCTTTCCCCAATGTAATGTTCATGC
The DNA here is from genome assembly GCA_012519115.1 of Spirochaetales bacterium. Taxonomy (GTDB): domain Bacteria; phylum Spirochaetota; class Spirochaetia; order Sphaerochaetales; family Sphaerochaetaceae; genus Sphaerochaeta. Next base: position 8,519 of record JAAYQW010000004.1, on the reverse strand, counting down.
CCACCGGCGGAATCAATGCCAAAAACCTCGGTTCATACGCCGCTCTCTCCAATGTCCTGGCCGTCGGCGGATCTTGGATGGTCAAAAGCGATTTGATCGAAAACGAGCAGTGGGACGAGATCACCGCTCTTTGCGCCGAAGCGGTGCTTGCCCTTCAGGGTCTTCGTTTCGCCCATCTAGGAATCAATGAAACGAGCAAAGAGAACGCTCAAACCGTCGCCGCGGCGCTCGAACTGTTGGGAATGACCAGAAAGGTCGGAAACTCCTCGACGTTCCTCGATGCCGCCATCGAAGTGACCCATACCCCGTTCTACGGAAAACACGGGCATCTCGGCTTTGCGTGCTACAGCGTCGATCGAACCGCTTACTACCTTCAAATGAAAGGCTTCACCCTCAATGAAGAGTCCGTGAAGCGGGATCAGAGCGGAGCGATGAAGAGCTGCTACTTCAACGAAGAGATCGCAGGCTTCGCGTTCCACTTGGTAAAAGGCTAAGAAGTAAACATAACCCCGTCTTCAATAACGAATCCCACCTCCACTCCGAGGACCTCGACATCCTCGAGGTGGAGGTGGACGTTTCTCAGGCGAATTCCCCGTTTACTGATGGCGGGAAGTCCCTCATACATCTCACTCTCCTCGATCGCCGTGACGTTCTCCTGTGATACGCTGAAGGAGGAATGAGCGATTCGAACATTGCGAATCGGTTCTTCCGGAAGCCCGACGATGAACCCGGCGCTTGAGGTGGCACCCACTGCCGTGCATTCCTCGATCAGGATGTTGGAAATGGAAGGAGTGGTATCCAGAATCGGCTGCGGGTCCAAACTGAAGAGGCCGGGATCGTTGCTTCCCGGGCGGTAATACATATTCACCGCAACAGGGCAGAGATTGTCTTTCATCGTGAGGGAACGGAAGTGGACATTGGTGATTTCACCACCTCGACCACGGCGCGTTTTGATTCGTATCCCCCGATCGGTTCCGTCGAAGAGACACCGTTGGACAAAAACATCCCGTACCCCGGCGGCGGTTTCGCTGCCGATCACCGCACCGCCATGGGCATTTTGCACGGTACATCCTTCAATCACGACACCGACGGTCGGACGGGCAGTGGCGACACCGTCGCTCCCGCTGCCGCTCTTGATCGCGATGCCGTCATCACCCACATCGACGAAGCAGTTTCTCACTACGACATCGTTGCATGAATCAATATCGATTCCGTCGGTATTTGGAGCGTCTTTCGGATTGATGATCGTGATGTCTTTAATCGTCAACCGTTTGCTGTAGAGGGGATGAAGCGTCCAAAACGGGGAGTTTTGCAGGGTGATTCCTGAGACATAAACGTTTCTGCTCTGATAGATCTGAAGCAGAGGCGGACGAAGAAACCGGCTTTTACGACCGCCTCCGCCGCTTGCCTGCTCCTCAAAACCGGGGTTCAGACGTGCAAAGGAGTGTTCAAGATCGGTAATCGGCTTGGGCTGCTTTTTCTTTATCGCCGCCTGCTCCCACCACCACGACCCGCCTCCGTCGAGGACCCCTTCACCCCGAAGGTGGATATGGGTGCTGTCGGCGATCAGAAAAGCGGGTTGCATCGCCCAGCAGTTCACCCCTTCCCATCGGGTATACACGGGCGGATAGAGTTCAGGTTCAGGGATGAATTGAATCCGGCATCCCTTCTCCAGCGTAATGGTCACGTAGTGCTTTTCGAGCGTCAGCGCTCCGGTGGCATAGATACCGGGAGGAATGATCAATTCATCACCTTCACCCAGACTATGAAAGAAATGTTGAAAGTGCTCGGTGTTGTCAAATACTCCCCCATCAACCAACATCGTTGCTCGTATCGTCGCCATCTTCTCCTTCCTTTACTCCCTTTCCAAATCCTTTTATACTTCCCGTATGATGAGATTTGGAGTTCGCGCCCACGATCTGGGTTCCTTTACAACCCCCGAGGCGCTCGCTGCCGCCGTTCGGACATTTGGTGAACACCTGCCGGTACAGCTTGCCGTCGCCAAATCCTTTCCTTCCTCCGGCCCCCTCAACGAAGAGTTCGCTCTTCGGATCAAGGAAGCATTTGATGCCCGGGGTGTTTCCATAGCGGTTCTCGGCTGCTATATCAATCCGATCCATCCTGACATCGCCGAGCGGAAACGCCAGCTCAAGCGTTTTGAAGAGCACCTCAAGGTCGCTCCGATCCTCGGAGCGTTGATGGTCGGAACGGAAACCGGATCGATTCGTCCCGATTGTTCTTACCATCCCGACACCGCCGAACCCGAGAATCTTGAGACTCTGTACACCTCCTTGGACCGCTTGGTCGAGTATGCGGCCAAAGTCGGGTCGGTCGTGGCGGTAGAGGCGGTCGCCAAACAGAATACGATTTGCACGATTGAACGAATGGCCCGTCTTTCCGAACGTTTTGACACCCCCATCTGAAGATCATCTACGATCCCGTCAACCTGATTCCATGGATCGGGATTCCCGAAGCTGACGGTTCTTACCGTCCCAAGCCTTCGCTTGAAGCTCAGCGCGCCTTTACCGACCACGCCATCGATGCGTTCGGTTCTCGGGTCGCGGCCCTTCACGTCAAAGATTTCGTCCTCAATGAAAACGGCTTCAAAACAGGAAACCTCCCCGCTCTTGAAGGCGTCTTCGACTGGCCGGCGCTGCTTGCCGACTTGAGGACTCGGAAGATTTCCGTTCCCGCGCTCCTGGAGAATGCGAACCCTGAAACCTTGGCGAACACGCTCTCGACGTTTCATTCTTTCTAAGACACGAAAAGACCCCTCTCAATGGAATATTACGAGGGGTCTTTGCACGTTCCAGCACTTTTAGAAGAGAAGCGGCTGGGCAAAAGAAACGGGGCGCTTGTTATCGGTGAGGACCTTGCTCATGTAGGAGACGTCCAACTCGAGCAGATCGACGATTCTGAGGAGAAGATCTTCAGGGATGAGGTTCTGCTCGACAAAGAGGTAGAGCAGCGCCTTCTCGGCGATTTTCTCCACTTCCAGCGAATTGAAGAGGATTTCCCTGTCGCCCAGCTTGTCATACCGTTCAGTGAAGTTCTGCCACAATTGAGAAACTTTGATGTCCTCTTTCAGCATGATGAGCTCGTTAATGAGCGGCTTCTCCTCTCCGGCGGCCGCTTTTTGTCCCAACGGCTTGAGGGTGAAGTACGTGTACTCCTTCCCGGGCAGATAGTGATGCTCGTCACATCGCGCCGCATAGTTGGGCTCCACCGAACTGTCTTTGTGTTCATCTCCTCCGACGATGATCAACGGGTCGAAGTACAGGGCCGGACATTCCTTGTCACCCACCTGGTAGTAGCGGTAGGTATAGAACGCATCGCGGAGACATTCGGGGTGCTCACAGTACGCGGTAAGGGGAATCACGTCGGTCGCGATATCCAGCATCAGGCGGGCCGTCATGTTGAAGAGGTCTCGGCGGAAGTTCAGGATCAGGGAGGGGAAGATGAACATCACACCTCGTTCATAGCTGTGGTTTCGCACCACGTACGCCAACCGCTCATCGAAAAAAGACGCTTCGTCGATGATGAACGTTCCGACCTTCGGATTGTCCGCCAATACCCGTTCAAGATCGAAGGAGTCGCGAATCAGGGCGATATTCTCACCGCAACGAATGTAGCCGTTTCGGTAGACCATTGCATCGGAGGGAGCATCCGGAAAGCGGGAAGCGTCGATCTGAGCGCGGACGAAAAAGACGTTTCGCCGATCGACATCGCCTGTCGAAGTCTGTTTTCGAACCACCTTCCCCTTCTTCTGAGCGATCGCGGCATCGCGCCAGACCCGGGCGGCGAACTCGGTCTTCCCCGAGCCCATCGGCCCGATCAGGAGAACTCTTCGACCGGGTACGGTGAAATCGAAGTGTGAGAACGTTTCGTGGAACGCGAGGGTCGGAAAGCCCAGGCTTTTCAGAAAATCCCGGGCTTGGGGCGATTGTTCAATGTGCGCCATCGATGATCGCCACTCCGTTGGAGGTTCCGATTCGATTCGCTCCGGCCTCGACCATCGCAAGGAAATCTTCGTAGGTTCGAACTCCGCCGGAAGCTTTTACTCCCGTGCCCGGGCCGACCGTCTTGCGCATCAGCGCAACGTCCTTCACGGTGGCTCCACCGGTGGAAAACCCGGTCGAGGTCTTCACGAAGTCGGCTCCGCTGGCTTTGGCGAGGCGGCAGGCGCGCGCCTTTTCCTCATCATTCAACAAACTGGTTTCGATGATCACTTTCAGGATCGCGGCCTTGCCGCAAACGGCTTTTACCGCAGAGATATCTTCTTGTACTTTGTCATCTTGGCGGTCTTTCAGAAAACCGATGTTGATGACCATATCGACTTCACTCGCCCCGGCATGGATCGCTTTCTTCGCTTCATACGCCTTGGCTTCGCTGCTCATCGCCCCCAAGGGGAATCCGACCACGGTACACACCTTCACCGAGCTCTTTTCCAAGAGCTTGGCGCACGTTTTGACCCAGCATCCATTGACGCACACCGAGGCGAAGTTATATTTGACCGCCTCTTTGCACAGCTGTTCAATACGTTGCTTCGTCGCATCCGCGGCGAGAACCGTGTGATCGATATATGGGGCAATATCCTCTTGTTTCATCTATATCCTCCATCAAGTAACGTATTAACAGCTTACTCCAAATCCGATGAGCGGGCAATTGGAGAATATCTTGACGAGGGTTCCTCTTGCCAATACCCTACCTCTATGATTCTACAAACGATTGAACGCTATTATACATGGGCTCTAATCGGAATTCTTTTGTTGAACCTGACTCAACGGAAGATTCCCAACAGCCATAAAAAACGAACCGCGACGCTCTATATCGCTTCGGTTTTTCTCCTCTTCCAGCTCGGGCTCATCACGATCCTGGCAAAAGAGTGGAACCATTACCTCGCCATTCCGCTTGCGCTATTGTGTATTCTCATTCTCTTTCTTCTCCGCAAGCGCGCCTGGCCGTTCAAGCTGCGCTGTGTCGAGTGCTCCGCGAAGCTCGATTTCAACCATGTCATCGGCGGCGATGAAAACCTCTGCAAAACATGCTGGGAGGCTGCTCATCCGGAGCCGGTCGGGGAAGAAAACCCGATCGAGGTGACGATCGAGGCTCAGGATGCCAGCAGCGTCGAACAGATCGATTGGGAAAGCTGGGAGCCCGGCGAGGTATGCGTGATCACCTACCTTTTCGATGACGACCGGGTTCTCCTCATCGAGAAAAAAAGCGGTCTCGGCCGGGGACTGATCAACGCTCCGGGCGGACATATAGAAGAGGATGAAACCGCAGTGGAGGCGGCGATCCGCGAGTTCAAGGAAGAGACCCGCATTGAAATCAGTGATCTTGAGATGGTCGGAATTCTGAATTTCCAGTTCCGTGACGGCCTCTCGGAAAAAGCGTACGTGTTCTTCACCCATGCCTACAGCGGAGAACCCGCCGAAACCGAGGAAGCACGACCGTTCTGGGTCCCGGTCTCCGAGATTCCCTACGATCGGATGTGGGAAGATGACCTGTACTGGCTGCCGCCCGCTCTGGAAGGCAAGCATTTTGAAGGATATTTCATCTTTGACGAACAAACGATGGTCGACAAGCGGATAACCTTCAAAACCCCGTAAGGATGGAGTATCCTGTTGAAGGCATGTTGATACTTAAAAAAGAAGCCACTGTCGAAATCGAAGTTCGAAAGTCCCGCTTCATCGCCCACGCGATCCCGATCACCTCGCTGGATCAGATCAAAGGTCTCGTTCAAAAGACCCGGGACGAACATCCCGGGGCGGCTCACGTCGTCCACGCCGCGGTGGTGGGACCGAAAGGCGACCTGTACAGCTACAGCGATGACAAAGAACCGAGAAACACCGCCGGGCGACCGGCATTGGAGGTTCTCAAAGGCAGTGGAATATCCAATATCCTGATTCTCATCATCCGCTATTTCGGGGGGACTCTGCTTGGAACCGGGGGGCTGGTCAAAGCGTACGGGCAAAGCGTCCGCGAGCTGATTCCTCTGCTGGAGACCGAAGAGCTCATCGAGAAAACGACATTCCGTGTTACGGTCGCCTACAACCTCTATGAGCTGCTGCGGCTGCATCTCGTTTCCTTGGAAGCGGAAATCACAAGCGAAGAGTTCGCCACGGATGTGACCATTGCCGCAACCCTTCCCAGCGCCGATATCGAAGGCCTGAATCTCTACGTCCGAAACCTCACCAACGGAGAGGCGAGTCTCATCGTCGAGTGAGCTTCGAGAAGATGAGATTGGGATTCTCCGGCTCCTCCCTCTTCTTTTCCTCATCGATCGGCGGCTCATCATCCCACAATTGATTGCTCTCGATAAGCTCGGCGAGACGAATCGCGATGCCGATCGATCGCTCCACGCTCGCCGGATCGATCGCCTCTAAGGTATCATCCTTGGTGTGGTAGACGCCGTCACTCCATGACGAGGCGGTCAAAGTGGTCGCTTCCAATCCGATCCGGGCCGCTGAAGCGGCGTCCGTCGCCCCGCCGAGAATCGGTATCGACAACGATGAGGCTTCGTAGCCCATCGAGCGGGCGATGTGGACGCATTTGCGGGCCAGCGGTTTTGACAGAGTGAGCGTCGCGTTCGCATCCCGCTCCAGGAAGACGAGATGCTCGGGACTGAAGATCGAATCGAAGTTCAGAACGACCGCACCTTCAAGTTCTTCTTCGTGGGCTTCATACCATGCCGCCGAGCCTTGAAGAAAGATCTCTTCTCCGTCAAAGGAAGCGAGGATTACCCGGGTCCTTGAAAGGGGTTCCGCCTTGAAATGATGGGCGAGCGCGGTGAGGATTCCAACCGAGATGAGGTTGTCACCCGCCCCGGGAGCGACCTCCTCGGTATAATAATCCCTGAGCGTCCGAACATAGTAGAATCCGCCGAGGAGTCCCAAACCAAGAAGAAACGACAGAACCGGCGGGAAATTAGGTCGGAACAATCGAAGCTGGGTCAGTTCGACGCCCGTTTGAAGAAGCGAAAGCAGCGCTGCTCCGGCGACCAACCCCAGCGGCACGAGCGCTTTCTTTTTCTCAAAGCGTTCGATGGGAGCACTGTCATGGTGGGCGGTGAAGACGATCGTCGATTCGGCGGCTTTCGCCGGCTCGATGACCCCATGGACGTTCACCCCCATTTCCGATGGAGCGAGATATCGAGGCACATAACGACCAAAGGTTTCGAAGCCGAACCAGAGAACCGAAGCGGAGATGATTATCCCGAGATAGGGAAGACCGATGAGACAGAGGAGAACGATCGCCGGATAGGCATACACGATGAGGGCGAAGAGGCGGACATTGATCTTCGAGTCGATCGGAATTTGTTGGCTTTCAACGGAGTCGCAGGTGGCTTCAAGCTCCTTTTTGATCAATTCCGCCGCTTCGAGCGCAGCCAAACTGCCGCTCTTCCGCGGTCCCAACTGATCGAGCACGTCTTTGGTGAACGCCAAGGCGCGCTGGGCAAGCCTACCCGCCTTGAATGTCGCCAGTTTCGTTTTTTTCTTCGAAGAGGGAGGTGTTTCGTTCTTCCCCATACTTCGTATGATGACGAGGGGGTGGAAATCTGTCAACTAAACGAATCGATCCCCACATCCGTGGGGAATACAATTCCCCATTGGCTTAACAATTTATACATATCGGTTCATCCCCACATCCGTGGGGAATACTCAAACTTGAATCCAAAAATGAAGAATAGAGTCGGTTCATCCCCACATCCGTGGGGAATACCTTTTATTTGAGGTATCTATTTTATCTGTCAACGGTTCATCCCCACATCCGTGGGGAATACATACTGGGATTAGAATTGAACGCTTGTGCGTTCGGTTCATCCCCACATCCGTGGGGAATACAATAGAAATAAGCATCTTTTTTTTCCTCTTTGCGGTTCATCCCCACATCCGTGGGGAATACTGCAGATTCGCTCGAACATCGCTTGGTCGTCTCCGGTTCATCCCCACATCCGTGGGGAATACGCTGTCACTATCTGAGCGTGAGCGACAAGTGTCGGTTCATCCCCACATCCGTGGGGAATACAGGCGGAGCATGGTGAGCGATATCAAAGATATCGGTTCATCCCCACATCCGTGGGGAATACGGGTCATATGTGGACGCAGGTCGACTACTGAACGGTTCATCCCCACATCCGTGGGGAATACGCAGCGGTAAGACTTGTTCCCTCAAATGCAAACGGTTCATCCCCACATCCGTGGGGAATACAGCGTCAGCGTTTGGAAAACGGGGTTGTTTTCGGTTCATCCCCACATCCGTGGGGAATACAACAACCTCATCCCGAATCCGACTGTAGTACGCGGTTCATCCCCACATCCGTGGGGAATACGCGGTGATCGCAAGCTCTTTGTACGCTTTCAACGGTTCATCCCCACATCCGTGGGGAATACATCCCAGAAGGCGTGAACAAAATGCGGCCTGTCGGTTCATCCCCACATCCGTGGGGAATACCAGATTATGTCAATCCTTTGTTGCACACTGTACGGTTCATCCCCACATCCGTGGGGAATACT
>JAAYQW010000003.1 GCA_012519115.1 Spirochaetales bacterium | reverse complement strand
TTGTATTGTTAAACGATAATGCCGATGTTAGCCTCGAAATATATAGAGTCGACACAGAGTTTACAACGTATTATGTAACAAATTGGAGGTATTACAATGAAGAAAGTCGCAGCGCTCTTATTCGTGGCGTTGGTAACAATTGCCATGCTGTTCGCAGCCGGAGCAAAAGAACCGGCAGCCACAGAAAAGATCACCATGTCCATTCCTGAGATCAATGCTGATTCGGACCTTGCCTGCCAGATGCTCGTAAAGTTCGGAGAGCTTGTGGAAGAAAGATCCAACGGCCGCATCGAAGTGAACGTCTTCGGTTCGGGGCAGCTTGGCGGGGAAGCGGATACCATGGAAATGCTTCGGCTGGGTACCGTATCGATCATCCGCATCAATCCGGCCAACCTTGCAAACCGAGGAATCAAGATTCCCGAATATACGGCCCTCGGTCTCCCGTTCCTGTTCCAGAGCGTACAGGGCGGATTGGACTTCCTGTACAGCGATTACGGCAGAAGCCTGGGCGACCTGGTTTTGGAGAAGTCGGACGGAACCATCCGGTCTCTTTACAATTACATCTGTACTCCGGCGCGCAATATGTTTACCAAGAAACTTGCAAAAACTCTGCCTGATTTCAAAAAGCTGAAGATCCGTTCCGAAACGTCCGACATCAAGATCGACATGATCAACTGCTGGGCAAGCGCGACTCCGCTTGCATTCAGCGAAATCTATACTTCCTTGTCGACGGGTGTTCTCGACGGTTGTGAAAACACTCTTTCAGGAATGAGAAACAACAACTGGTACGAACAGGTCAAGTATGTTCTTGAAACCGAACACGTCGTCGGAAGTTCCGTATTCCTCATGAACGAAGCACTCTGGAACAAGCTCACCAAGGCGGAACAGGAGATGTTGACCGCATCGCTCAAAGAAGCCTGCGACTGGTTCCAAGCGGAAACTGAAAAACAGATTGCAGAGAACAAGGTTTTTCTTACCGGTAAGGGTGTCACGTTTACGCCGTGTACCGACAAACAGGCGTGGCTCGATTCCTGTGCGGCTCTTTATGCAAAATATGCATCCAATGTGAGACCGGATTTTATCAGCACGATTCAGAGTTACAAGTAGGATTGATGATTGGGGGGTGGTACGATTACCATCCCCCAAGCGAATGCACTTTGTTTGATGACGGCAGACGTGCAATGTTGGTTTAAGCGTATGCCACGGTGTTTATACACATATCCATGACCGGAAAGGCGTCTTATCGGTACGAAAGTACGGTAAGCGGTTAATAAGTCAGTGGCATCCGGTTCAGAAGATATCGATTCGGATATTCTCAAGGCCTGCTTTGATAATGACATGCTCTTCCGACGAGAAGAGGGTGTGATTGGGACTGTTATAGAGGATGAAACCATATGTTAGAAAAGATTAGGAAAGCGGTTTACAATGTCGCCAACTGGATATGCATCGTAGCTTTGTTTCTCATCATAGTCGTATTGCTGATTGTGGTGATAGGTCGGTACTTCTTTAATGTTACCCCGTCATGGTCTGAAGAATTCTCTTTATTTCTTCTTGTTTGGGTCGGTTTATTCAGTTCGTGTATTGCGGAATACCATCGCAGTCATGTCCGTCTTTCGTTTATCGACACCATGTTTCCCCCCAAGCTGTTGCGGGCATTTGGAATCATTCGATATTTTCTCAAACTGGTATTTTTCATGTTGATGGTCTACTACGGATTGTTGATATTCATAACTACAAAACAACGTTTTGGCGCAATCAACCTATCGTTTAGGTGGGAGGTTCTGCCAGGTCTGCTTACCGGAGTGTTTTGCCTGCTTTTTCTTTTGTTCGATACGAAAAGAATTTTTACGGACCGTCATGATCGTGATGCTGAAAAAGAACTGGAGGTGTTTGAATGAGCACTATGACGATGGGAATTATCATTCTGGCCGGTTCTTTCATCTTCATGTTGATCATGGGAGTGGAAATTGCCTATTCGCTCGGCCTTGCTGCCGTTTTCACCTGCTTGTTCATGGATATCAATTTGCTGGTGGTATTCCAGGCCATCTTCTATAAGATGGCCAACTACTCGCTTCTGGCAGTTCCCTGCTTCATGCTGATGGGAGAGTTCATGAGCATAGGATCGATGGCGACCAACATCGTAGGACTTGCAAACGTTCTGGTCGGCTGGATGCCGGGCGGTCTTGCGATGGTGAACGTCGTCGACTCGATGTTTTTCGGAGGCATATCAGGGTCTGCGGTAGCCGACGTCAGCTCGATCGGCGCGATTGTCATCAGGCTGATGAAAGAAGCGGGGTATGATGAAGATTTTTCAGTGGCGCTCACCTGTACTTCGTCAATTCAGGGGATTATCATTCCGCCGAGCCACAACCTGGTGATTTACGCCGTTACTGCCGGTGGAGTATCGATTGCAGCGCTCTATATGGGCGGGTATCTAAGCGGGATTATGCTTGGACTTTGTCTTGCTGTCTATTGTTTCATCGTTTCGAAAAAACGCAAGTACCCCATTGCCGAACCGTTTAAATGGAGTAATTTCGTCAAAGCGCTTTGGAAATCGCTCCCGGCCATCGGTTGTATGATAGTAGTTGTCGGAGGAGTGCTCTTCGGATGGATGACCGCTACCGAATCCGCAGCCGCGGCGTGCGTCTACTGCTTCATCTTTACTTTCATAATCGAACGCGCCGGAACGAGAAGGGATCTCTACGAAGCTTTTTCAAACACAATCAAGACTATCGGTTCGGTCCTGATTCTTGCAGCCTGCGCAACCGCGTTCAGCTGGGTCATCACGTACTTGAGAATTCCGCAGATAGTAACCGCCGGTCTGTTCTCGATAACGGAAAACAAGGTCTTGATGCTCATCATCATCAACGGAATCTTATTGATCATGGGAATGTTCATGAATATGGTTTCCATCATCTACATCATGGTTCCGATCTTGCTGCCGGTAGTTACCAAGCTCGGCATGCACCCTGTCCAATTCGGCATCATGTTGATTCTGAACCTCGGTGTCGGGCTGCTGACCCCGCCGGTCGGACAGGTTCTGTTCGTTGGTTGCTCGGTGGGAAATATAAGCATGGAGCGATTGACGAAAGCTTTGCTGCCCCAGCTGGCATTCATGGGGGTTGCGCTGGTGCTCATCACGTTCTGGCCGCCTCTTACGATGTGGCTGCCGACAGTTGTGGGTTATATCGTTTGATTGATTTGTTATTAGGAGGGTTTACCATGCGTTACGGAATGTGTACCGATATTGCGACGACGACACGCGACAGGGTGGAGTACGAGCTCCTCAAGCGTATCAAGGAAGCCGGATTCGATTTCGTCGAATTCCCGCTGATGATGATCGAAACGCTCAGCGATGAAGATTTCGAAGTGCTTCTGGCGGAGCTCAAGCGTCTCGATCTCGCCTGCGACTGCAGTTGCAATTTTTTCCCCGGTCGCATCAAGGTTACCGGGCCGGCGGTGGACAAAGCCGAAATCGACGCGTATCTGGACAAGGCGATGGGCCGTGCGCATCGCATGGGGGTGAAAAAGATCGTATTTGGGAGCAATAATTCAAGGAACATCCCGGAAGGCTGGAGCCTTGAGCGAGGGTATGACCAGATGCGCGAGGTCATCGAAGAGTTGATCATCCCGTATTGTCGGAAGTACGGCATCATGATCGTGATGGAGCCTATACGCAAACAATCCGGCAACATCCTTCTGACGGTGAAGGACGGCGAATATTTCGTGAATCGAATCAACAAACCGGAGATTCGACTGCTCGCCGACCTTATGCATATGCAATACAACGAAGAGAGTCCGGAAGATCTCAGGGATGTCCGCCCCATGCTCCATCATGTGCACATTTGCGAAATGGACCGCATGCTCCCGGAAGATGGATTCAGCGAATTCCTTCAAAAAACGCTGAAGATTCTGAAAGAGCTCGGATACGACGAAACCATTTCTTTTGAATCAAAAGGCGGTACAGGTCCAAACAGCTTGAAAAACGCACTGACACAGTTAAAACGACAATTTTGTTCATAGAGGAGGAACATCATGGCACGCATTAAGACCGCCATTATCGGATGCGGGAAAAACGCGAATGAACTTCATACACCGATTTTGCTCAGACATCCGGAATTCATCGTAACAGGCACCTATGACCTCGTGTACGACAGAGCTGAAAAACTCGCGAAAGTTTTTTATCTGAACGGTCATGCAGACTGCAAAGCATACGAAAGCAGCGAAGCGCTGCTTGCTACCGACGTCGAATATATCGTCGTCCTCACCGACAGCGCTTCTCATACGAAGGTCGCTGCCGACTGTCTGCGCGCAGGCAAGAACGTCTTGATCACCAAGCCTTGGGCGCTCGATTCGAAAGATGCGGCGTTCATCATCGATGAAGCCAAGAAAGCCAAGGCCAAATACGGGGTGAGCCTCATGCCGTTCCTGCCGCAGAACTGGGGCACCGACTTGAGCACCATCAAGGAAATCATCGACTCCGGAGATATCGGACAAGTGTACATGATCCGCCGACGGGCCGGAACATTCGGAAAGCGCTACGACTGGCAGATTTATAAGAAATTCGGCGGCGGCTATCTCAACAACTGGGGGCCCCATCTTCTCGGCCAGCTGCTTGCGTTAGTCGACGAACCGGTCGTGCAGGTCTTTGCGGAAAAAAGACAGGTGATCATGGACGGGGACTGCGAGGATACCTTCGTCGCGATGATGAAGACCCAAAGCGGAATCATTCTCAACTGCGAGCACTGCATCATGGTGGACAAGCTTCCCCACTGGATCGTCCAGGGCAGCAAAGGAACGATTTTCGTAACCGACGGAACCATCGATGTGCATAAGATCAGCTATCCGGGACCGATCGATCCGACGGCATATCGGAGCAAAACGGAAGACGATAACAAAACCTATCCGCTGCCCGGTCAGTATAACGGCGACCGATTCGCGATTTATTCCCATATTGCTGACGTGATTCGCCACAAATGCGAATATCGCGTTCCGCTCACGTTCACCCGTAATCTTACCACGGTGTGCGATGCCATCCATACCTCTGCCGATACGGATCATATCGTCCGCATTTCTCCCGAGCAATGGAATAAGGCTCTGTAAATTGAGATTCCCAAGCTGCCCGTAGCGATACGGGCAGCTCTCGCTCTTTTCAAAGAGGAGACTGAACATAAAAATAAGTTGTTTTGCCGATGAAATAGCACCGGCTCTCCGCGATCAATTCAGAGTGATGCAGGAGCTGGGACTTACGGGCATGGAAGTCAGAACCGTCGACGATGTCAATGTGATGGATCTTTCGAAACATACGCTTCATGAAATAAGGAAGCGGGCCGACGATCGAGGAATCGCCATCACCTGCGTATCGTCTCCGATCGGTAAACAACCCGTTTCCATTTCATCTTCGCTCGTCGTGGAGCAGGTGGAAAAAGCATCGGAAATCGCACATATGCTCGGAACCGAGTATATCAGAATCTTCTCCTTCTTCAACGAACAACATGTGACGATTGATGAAGCGATCGGGCTTTCTGCAGAAAAATTATCGTTGATGGCTGATCGGGCAAAAAAGGCAGACACCGTCTTGGTCATGGAAGGCGGCCACAACACGGTGGGTCAGACGGGAAAAATTTCACGACAACTGTTTGAAGCTGTCAATAGTGTGCATCTGAGATGTGCATTCGATGGAGCGGCATTCATCGGGGCAGGTGAAAAACCCTTCACCGATTGTCTGCCGCTATTGATGCCGTATATCGAGTACATGCATATCAAAGACGCCAAATTCAATTCACCCCGACGTGTGCTTCCCGGAAAAGGCGATGTCGAGCTGGAAAGAATCCTGGACGCCGTACGGAACAAAGACTTGGTTCTTTCTTTGGAGCCTCATCTTGCCTACGCCGGACCCAATCGCGGTTTTTCCGGAGAAGAACTTTTCAAGCAAGCCCATAAAGCCCTGATGGACATATTGGGTCGCCTGAACATTCCGTTTGTCTGATATTCATGTGAATGCTCGTTGTTCAATCCCTCCCATACAGATCGCGCGTATATATCTTATCCCTCACATCCTCTAATTCTTGTGCATACCTGTTGACGACAATGATATCGGATGCTTGCTTGAACTCATTCAAATCCTTATAGACCTTGCTGCCGAAGAACTCGTCCTCGTTGAGAGCAGGCTCATAGACCACCACCCTGACGCCCTTCGCCTTGATGCGCTTCATCACTCCTTGAATCGAGGATTGCCGGAAGTTGTCGGAACCGGTCTTCATGGTCAGACGGTAGATGCCCACCACGATGCCGGAGGCCTTGTTCTGTTTGAAACCCGCCTTCTGCAGGATTCGCTCGGCTATGAAGTCCTTGCGGGTTCTGTTGGCATCCACGATCGCGGTCATGATGTTCTGGGGAACACTCTCGTAATTGGCCAGCAGCTGCTTGGTGTCCTTGGGAAGACAGTAGCCGCCGTACCCGAAGGACGGGTTGTTGTAATGATTTCCGATGCGAGGATCCAGCCCGATTCCTTCGATGATCGATTTGGTGTCCAATCCCCTGACCTCCGCATAGGTGTCAAGCTCGTTGAAGAAGGAGACGCGCAAAGCCAGATAGGTGTTCGCAAAGAGCTTGACCGCCTCGGCTTCGGTGAGATTCATGATCAGTATGGGTATGTCTTTCCTGATCGCTCCTTCCGCCAGCAACGAGGCGAACGTCTGCGCCGCTTCCTTCAACCTTGCATCGTCCAAAGGACACCCGACGATGATGCGCGAAGGATACAGATTGTCCTTCAATGCCTGTCCTTCACGAAGAAACTCGGGGCTGAAAAGGATATTCTCCGATCCATACTTCTTCCTCACCTCGGCTGTGAATCCGACGGGAACCGTGGACTTGATCACCATGATGGCTGAAGGATTGACCGCCATCACTTGCCGGATCACCGCTTCTACCGAGGAAGTGTCGAAGAAGTTCTTGTCGGGATCATAATTGGTCGGTGTGCTGATGATCACATAGTCGGCATCCCGATAGGCGCTATCTCCATCGGTGGTCGCCTTCAGCTTCAGATCATGATGTGCGAGGTATTCGCTGATCTCAGCATCGACAATGGGAGACATGCGCTTGTTGATCATGTCGACCTTGGATTGTATGAGGTCGACGGCTACCACCTCGTTGTGCTGACTCAGCAGCACCGAATTAGACAAGCCGACATATCCTATTCCTGCGACAGCTATTCTCATGTACGACTCCTGAAATACGTTTGAACTGATTAATTGTACTTTATATTTATTCGTTTCGCGATTCAAATCACCATATCAGGACCATTATGCGATTACAGGTCTGCTATACGACCTTGTTCCCTTTTGTCATAAAGAATCTGGAGGCTATGAATCTACATAGGATGGCTATAGGACAGTCTTAACGAACGAATGACATCCTTTCTTTACATTCATGGAATCCGGAAGAACTTGAAATGGGACCTTCATCCCGTCGGAACATACGTTACATCCGAGGATTCTTGTTTTCTTTTAGTCTAGCGGGCAAAGCAGCGCTCATACCTTTAACTGACCATTTCCATCATTCTTCCGAATGATGATTTTTCCATAGCTCATATTTGGTTTATAGAATACAGAATATATATGCTTGAAGTGTGTAAATAGGTAGAAACGTAAACTTGACGCGTCAAGAATTCTCCATCTCTTCGATTCGTCTGTCATGGGTTTTGATTTAGTGGTGATTGGTATGATACTATAAACTGGAGATGGAACAGCATATTTATCGAATTGGTGAACTCGCCGAGAAGTGCAATGTGACGGTTCGAACGATTCGGCACTATGAATCGTTGGGCTTGTTGAAGACTATCTTGCGCTCGCCGGGCGGCCAGCGGTATTACACCGACAAAGAGGTCGTCTATTTGAACCGGATCGCAGAACTCAAAGAGCTGGACTTCAGCCTTCGGGAGATCGGGGAAATCATCAGCCTAGGCAAGGAGGACAGCACCGGAGAACGACGGCGGTTGGAACTGCTTCGCCAGTACCGCAACAAGCTCAGTGAAGTCCTAGAGCGAAGAGCGGAGCTCAACAGCCGGGTGGAGGACCTCTCCTGGCGAATCGCCCAGTTGGAATCCACCTCATCCTTCCAAGAGTGTCCGGGCTTGGAGTGTCTGGAATGCACCTTCAAAGAGAAGTGCCGTTTCAAGGACAGCTGAAACGCTTTTCAATTGAATCAGAAGAGAGGGCGTGCGATCGATTGCGGTATCGGAGCATTCGCCGTCTTGGCTGACGGGGTTTCTGGTTTGCCATTCCTGCTCGATCTCGTGATCGCCAGCCATGTCGCCCATGGCCTGAAGAAGCACGATCGTCGAATGGGCGGAGGGCTGCAATTGCTTCAATTTCATCAAAGATTCGAAAAAAGAGATGGAAGAGGTTTTCTCCTCCATCTCGACCATAGACGTGAGCCCCTATTTCAGGTGGTATATCTGCCGCTGTTCTACCGAGCCCTCATCAGGTGATACTCCTGCAAGTAGCCATTGATCTCCTGTGCGATCGCTTTGCTCGCTTCTTGAGGCGTCTGCTTTTCCTCCAGCATCTTCAAGATTCCCGATTGGAACGCATAATAAATCTGATAGGAGCTGGGAACCCAGATGCCTTGCAGCTTAGGGTTTGAATTCATCAGCTGACAGCTTGCGACCCCGAAGAGCGGATTCTCCTGAAGGTGGGCTTTAAATGCCGGCAGGTCGTAGGTATCGACGTTCACCGGGAAGTAGCCGGTGGCGATGTGCCACTTCAGCTGCTCTTCGGCGCTGGTGGCGAATTTGAGGAACTCCCAGATCGCCCATTGGTTGTTTTTGCCGTTATCGAACGCCCAGATCGCTCCGCCGCCGACATTTACCCCTCCTGTGGCATTCTCATCGACCATCGGCATGTTGGCGACTCCGACCTCGAAGCGGTCGCCGACCATCGAAGCGATCGTGGAAAGATTGCTCGTTGAAGCGAGGATCATCGCCACTTGGCCGGAAGCGAACGCCCCGTTGAGATCGCTCGTGAGATTCGCCAGCGATCCGGTATCGTAGATCGCCTGCCATTTGGTCAGGAAGTTCACCATCGTCCCGTTCTCATCGAAGAGCACCCTGGTCGGAGCTCCGGTATGCCCGTTCTCAAAGTCGGTGAGGTAGGTAAGTCCGTTCTGATGGCCGAGCCAGACCATCAACTCATAGGTGGTGGGAACATTCGCGATTCCCCAGAAGGTGGTTCGTCCTTTATCGTCGGTCTGCTTCAGTTTCGCGGCGATCGTCGCCACGTTATCCAAGGTTCGAGGTGGTTCGCTGATTCCCGCCTTGGCGAACGCATCTTTATTGTAATAGAGCAGAATCGTCGATGCGTTGAAGGGCATCGCGAGAATGTTGTTCTTGTAGGTTATCGAATTGCGCGTCGCTTCGACGATTTTGGAAAGATAGTCCGGCTCATTCTTGGCCAGTTCATTAACCGTGATGAGCTGGGCGGAGTCCCGGATATCCAGCACCGCCGAGCCATCCAGCTGGGCGAGATCGGGAAGATCGCGCTGATCTTTCGATTGAAGAATCGGTTTGAGCTTGGTGAGGACATCGTTCGCCTTGCCTTGGTAGACCGCTTCAACCCGAATCTTCAGCTCTTCACCGACCGTCCGGTTGAACGAGTTGATCAGCTCTTCGGTTGCCGCTCCCGCCAAGCCGGAGTTGGGGTGCCACCATGTGATCGTGGTGTACGGTGAACTCGCTTTTTGTCCCTGAGCAAAAAGCATCGGCAGCGCAAGAAGGACAATAACCGCCAGTATGACAAAACGTTTCATTGAATTACCTCCCGGTAAAGCGTATCGATACGCTTTCTGTGATTGGTTTATGAAGTGTGATGAAAGCGATGAGGATCGGGGTCATCAAGAAGGTGATTGCCGCAAATTGAGGGCCGTAGTCGAGGTGCTCGCTAAATCCCATCATCGTCAAGCCTACTTGGACCGTCCTCATCGATGTTTTATTGGTCACAAGAAGCGGCCATAGATAATCATTGAAAATCGTGGAGAAGGAGTGAATCGCCAAGGTAAGGATTACCGCCTTGCTCATCGGTATCAGGAGCGTCGTCAAAAAGCGCAAGTCGGTGCATCCTTCGATGATGGCCGCTTCACGGTATTCCACGCTCATCATTCGAAAATATTGGCGCAACATGAAAATATGAGTCGGGGCAAGCAGACTTGTCGCGATGATCCCCATATAGGTGTCGGTGAGTCGGAGCGTCCGGATCGTCATGAAGTTCGCAATAATCAAGGCATCGGATGGAAGGAGCATCGTTGCGACGATAAGGATGAAGAGAGCGTTCCGGCCTTTGAAGGCGAAAAAGGAGAACGTGTAGGCGGCCATGATTGAGATCGCCATCCGAAGGAGCGTTCCGATGATTGAGGTCAGCAGGCTGTTGAAGAGAAAGCGGGCCAGGGAAGACTCGGAAAAGGCGCGGATGTAGTTGCTGATATTCAAGCTGGAGGGAAGGAGACGAGCCGGCACAGCCGTGAAATCGGTGTACTGGAAGAACGATGCACTGATTGAATACGCGATAGGGAACACGACGAGGAGAGAAAGAACGGTTGAAAGGGTTGCACGAAGGGTCTTCACTGGTAGTAGATTCTCCTTCGCTCCAGATGGAGCAGGATGAGAAGGGCGGCGAACGTAAGAAGGAAGACCACGATGGCGATCGCCGAGCCTAAGGCGTAATTGCCGCTCTTGAATCCATCAAGGTACATCTGGTAGACCAGCGTCTGGGTCGAGCGGAACGGTCCGCCTTCGGTGAGAATAAGCACGGGAGCGCTGATGAGCATCGCATTTTTGATATTCGTTACGATGATGAAGACCAACGTCGGTGCGATGAGCGGCAATTCCAAATGGCGGAATATCTGAAACCCATTCGCCCCATTGATCCGAGCGACCTCTTTCAGATCATTGGGAACGTTTCTCAACGCGGCGCTGAAGAGCAGAAAGTCAAAACCGAAACCAAGAAAAACCCCGGCGATCACCAGGAGTGCCATCGCTGCATTGGGGTCGTTGAACCATTGAATATTGGCTCCGACGAGACGGTTGATGATTCCGATCGATGGATTGAACATCATCTTGATGATCATCAGCATGCTGCTCATTCCAACGGCCATCGGCAGGAAAAAGAAGATTTGATTGAGATTGGCGAGCCAGCCTTTCCGATTGGAGAGAACTGCAGCCAAGAGGGTTATGGTGATATTGGTCGGGACGAAGAAGAGGGTGAAGCGAATCGTATTCGAAAGGCTGGCATGAAACGATTGGTTGCCGAAGAGGCGTCGATAGTTGGCAAGACCGACAAACCCCAGGCGTTCGCCGCTGAGCGAAACGGAGTGGATACTGTTGAAAAAGGTAAGAATGAAGGGGATATAACTGAAGAGCACCACCAGTAAAAGGGCGGGAAAAATCATGATATATGGCTTGCATGTCATCGGACATTTAGATTTCAGTCGTACCATCTCAACCGATACTAGCCCCTTTGACGATCGTTGAACAACCCAAAACAATGGACAAAAATAAAAAAATAGGTAATATATGTGACCTTTTTTGGAGTAACGTCACCTTTAAGGATAAAAGAGGCGCTTCCTGCTGAAGAAAGCGCCTTAATGCTGCTCGACGTAGAAGAGTTTTTTGGGTTGGATGAAGGATCGTTTTCTTGCAATCATGATATAGGCGATGAACGATCCGAGGAGATATACCCCGGCGATGAGAATCGTAAGATAGAAGAAGACGGGGTTGTTCTTCGTGACCGCGAACGCCGGAAAGTTGATTGTCAAAATGAATGGGATGGCAAGAACGAAGACGATCCCCACGGAGTAGAGGTAGTCGGTGGCCACCGGAGTTTCAAACTCCTGATCGACTACCCGAAGGAGCGATAACCCGGTGGGCAGGGTCCCTGTGGCGGTACCGTACAGCAGGAGCATTCGAAGGAACTGATGATCGTCATAGAGGCGGGAAGTATACCAGGGAAGAATGAATACCGTGATGATGATGCCGGTTATCGAGAGGATCACGATTGGAACCCAGTAACCTTTTACCGCGACGAGGCTGATCGCTCCGAGACTTGCGGCAACGGTCAAGTCCACGGAGAGACCGTTGATTCGGTTGCACGTCGCATTATCGATCGTCGTCTCTATTCCTACCAATTTCATAAACGTCTTCACTGCGAGAGCGCAGAAGGCGGAAAAAATGAAGTTGATTCCCCAAAGCGAATCGGCAAGCTCGGTTCCCATCGGACCGATGAGGCCTAGAAGAAAGGAAAGACCGGTCAGAAAGCCCCAGCTGATCAGGTAGGTGAGCATGACAAGAGCGATATGGTAGGTGAAAGAATCGAGGGATTCACCATCAGTGGAAAGGTATGCCCCAATCGGTCGTTCATTCTCCAAACGGCTGAAAAAACCGGTGCGAACGCTCTTGTTATCGATTCGTTTTGCATCGTCTTTGGCGATCCATCCATACTTGATCCCTTGGTTGATGAGAATCACACCACCGAAAGAACCGACGAGAAATCCGATCGCCGCCATCGTCAACCCGACCGATGAAGCGCCTTCAAACCCCATCGGCTCCCACCCCATCCCGATCGAATATGCCTGGCCGGGCCCAAGCTCAAAGCCCAAGGGCAAGGTATAGCCGATCGCCGGGAACAGGTTCTTATCATAGACGGCGATCAACAAGGCGGTAACCACCAAGCCGAAAAACGCCTGAAGACCATACTGGGCCATGACCGCCGTCACGTTCGCCGCCAAGGTTCGTTTGGCTTGATCCTTCACCTTTGCTTTGGGGGTAACGCGAAGAAGCATCGCGATGAAGGAGATGTTGAGCAGATGGTAGACCATGTCGCCGAGGAAGTCGCTTCTTAAACCCAGCTTGGGCGCTCCAAAGTTGTAGAATACCAGGAGCAGCATTCCGGCCAGAATCGGCGCAGGAATGAGATAGCGTTGAAAGAAGCGGACCCGTGCTCGGATAAGAGCCGAAAGCAAGAGAGCGATTGAAATGGTGCCAACATGGAAGAAGAAATTCCAGTTCATCGTGTGGCCTCCTCGGATGTGTAGGATTGGAAGCGTTCTACATACTTGAGGACCGAAAGGTGTTTGGCGATTCGGACCCGGTATAAGAACCCGTTACAGTAAAACTCAAGGGTGCTTTTTGCATTGATGATCATTGACGTGATGTGGTCGAAATCAAAGTGATAGGTTCGATCTGCAGTCGTGAGGGTCATTTTGTCCTCTTCAAGACGGAGGGAGAATGTGGTCGTGATCGTTTTAAGATGCGTTTCATCCCCGGTTTGAAAGAGGACTCCCCGGTCATCCGGAAATGACGGATTATGGGTATTCAGATAAGAACGCTGCCAATCACGCCAAGCTGCGATATCTTCGAAGAGCGGTTTGCCCCCGGCATTATTCTCCAACCGCTCATGCTCATTGAGCGTGTAGGAGAGGCTGCATGCTGTACAGGCGATCGTTCGTCCTTTGCTGGTGATTGTCGAGCTGTTGGTGCATGAAGGACAGAGATACAGCGCTTTTTCGACACCTTCAGCGGAGCGTTTGCCGATGAACCGAGCTCGTGTGCGGCGTTGCCATCTTCGGTAGGAGAACCCCAGCTCACTCTTGAGGTGTTCATATAATTGATCGATGCTCATCGCTTGAGCTTCTTCAACCGTGAGCAGGCTCTTGAAGGCAAGAACCACATTCCCTTTTCTTCGACAATCGGTCCATCGTGGTTTGATCGCATAGAGACCTTCAAAATTGAGAATGACTACCGGAACTTTGAAGAACTTGATCAGCTTCGCCAGCGATGAATCGAAGCTCATCGGTTCTCCATCCCACGTTCGGGTTCCTTCCGGAAAGATTCCCACCACATCACCTTTTTTGAAGGCGGCGGTGATCTGGCGCATCATGTGCATATCGCTTCGTCCCTGTTGTTTGCTGATCGCTCCGACCAGATGATGGAGAAGCATTCTGAGGAAGGGGAGTTTAAAGAGGTAGGCTCCGGCCACCCAGCGAATATGTACCGGGCTCAGTGCGGATATGAAAAACGGGTCAAGGGTATGGGAATGGTTGCACAACACCAGGAAGGGACCATCAATTGTTGCCATCTTTTCTAGACCGCGTCCGGTAATGCGGTTACGGTGAAGAACCCAACGACCCCATGTAGGAGCAGCGAGTCGGACGAAGATCGGCCGTTTGGACAATTCTCCCATAGATATATGGTTGCACGAAAGCGGTTACTTTGTCTATCAACTATCCCCTAGAAGATATTGTTTTGGGGTGCTCCAAACACCATGAACCGCTCAACATCGACACAGAACGCTATCCCGATACCGGGTTTTGAGAGAATGGGGAGGCTGTTGATCGCTTCTAAAATTCTTCCGGTTCGATCCGCTCCGGAAAGAATGAGGAGCATATCCTTTTCGGGAACAAGCGGGTAGCCGAAGAATTTGACGTCTTCTTCTTTTGCTGTTCCCCGCGCCGGGACGATCGTTCCTCCCGTTGCGCCAACGCTT